>NZ_JAVFVX010000020.1:56025-98453 GCF_033441795.1 Streptomyces sp. ADMS
GCGGGTGCGGGTGCGGGTGCGGGTGCGGGTGCGGGTGCGGGTGCGGGTGCGGGTGAGTGGGGGCTTGTCGCGCAGTTTCCCGCGCCCCTGTCGGGGCGCTTCTGCCAACGGCGCTTGAAGGCTCAGCCCCTTTGGGGACAGAAGCCGATGGCCATGCCCGCCGCTACAGGGACGCTATGACCCTGTCCGCCAGTACGTAGACCGTTTCCTCGCCGCACTCGAAGGTCAGGGCGTAGGCGCCCGAGATGCCCGAGCCGCCCAGGAGGACCGGGGCCTCGCCCGAGCGCAGCGCCGCGGAGAGACGTTCCGCCGTTTCGCGGTGGCCCGGGGTCATGCAGAGAGTGGTGCCGTCGGTGAAGACGTAGACGTCGAGGGTGCCCAGGGGGCCGGGGCGGACGTCGGCCAGGGCGGTGCGGGACTCGGCGAGGTCCTCCAGGCAGGTGACCGTGCGTTCGTGGTCGTTCACGATCGGCGACTGGGCCGGCACGAAGTCGGGGTGCGAGGGGTGCCGGCGACGGGCGGCGGCGAGTTCGGCGGACTCTCCCGCGAACTCGTCGGAGTCCGTGCTGGGCTCGGTCACCGGCTCCAGGGATTCCAGGCCCGCGAAGTCCGCCGGGCGCGCCAGGAACAGCTCGCTGTCGGGGAGGCCGAGCAGGGAGGGCGCGTCAGAGGCGTCACGGGCCTCCTGGGCGGCCCAGAAAGCACGCGCCTCGGCGAGCTCCCGCTCCCGCTCCTCGGCGAGCGCCTCGGCCACCGCGGCGCGTATCTCGTCGGTGTCACCGGAGGCGCGCGCCTGCGGTACGAGGCCGTGCGCGCCGACGGCGAGGCTCTGGGCGGCGAGTTCGGCGTGCAGCGCCGCGATCTGCCGACGCAACCCCAGCAGGGTGCGCAGAACGGCGACGCCCACGGCCGTGGTGATGGTGGCTGTGGCGAGCAGCAGAGCAAGAGGCGTAGTGCTCACTGACGTACTCCCGGTTCAAAGTCGACCCCCGACTTCCTACATCAGCTTGAAGGGTGGACTAACCACCTGTCAGTGCGTAACGTCACGAAACGGACAGGACTTTGGACCCGGGGTTTGGTGTCGAACCTGTCCTGACCTGCGCAAATACCCCTCCGGAGCGAGATAGGTCACATCCTGGGGGAGATTGGATCACAAATAGGCCCGGAGCCCCGGTGGTTACGGGGTTCCGGGCCTGTCCCTCACGCAGGGTTTCGGGTCAACTACGGTCGGAGACCGGGGTGGAGGTCAGCTCAGGCGCTCGATGACCATCGCCATGCCCTGGCCGCCGCCGACGCACATCGTCTCCAGGCCGAACTGCTTGTCGTGGAATTGGAGGGAGTTGATGAGCGTGCCGGTGATGCGGGCGCCCGTCATGCCGAAGGGGTGGCCGACGGCGATGGCGCCGCCGTTCACGTTCACCTTCTCCAGCGGGATGCCCAGGTCGCGGTAGGAGGGGATCACCTGGGCGGCGAACGCCTCGTTGATCTCGGCCAGGTCGATGTCGTCGATGGTGAGGCCGGCGCGGCGCAGCGCCTGCCGGCTCGCCTCCACCGGGCCGAGGCCCATGATCTCGGGGGAGAGGCCGGAGACGCCGGTCGACACGATGCGGGCCAGTGGCGTGAGGCCCAGCTCGCGCGCCTTGGTGTCGCTCATGACGACGACGGCCGCGGCGCCGTCGTTGAGCGGGCAGCAGTTGCCGGCCGTGACCATTCCGTCCGGACGGAACACCGGCTTCAGCCCCTGGACGCCCTCCAGCGTCACGCCCGCGCGCGGACCGTCGTCCTTGCTCACGACGGTGCCGTCGGGCAGCGTCACCGGGGTGATCTCGCGCTCCCAGAAGCCGTTCTTGATGCCTTCCTCGGCGAGGTTCTGCGAACGGACGCCGAACTCGTCCATGTCCTGACGCGTCACGCCCTTGATGCGGGCGAGGTTCTCGGCGGTCTGGCCCATCGCGATGTAGGCGTCCGGTACGAGGCCGTCCTCTCGCGGGTCGTGCCAGGAGGTGCCCTCCTGCTCGGCGACGGCGGCGGTGCGCGCCTCGGCCTCCGCGAAGAGCGGGTTGCGCGTGTCGGGCAGCGAGTCCGAGTTGCCCTTGGTGAACCGGGAGACCAACTCGACACCGGCCGAGATGAAGACATCGCCCTCGCCCGCCTTGATGGCATGCAGTGCCATACGGGACGTCTGGAGGGACGAGGAGCAGTAACGGGTGATCGTGCAGCCCGGCAGGAAGTCCATGCCCATCTGTACGGCGACGATCCGCCCGAGGTTGTTGCCTTGCTCGCCGCCGGGCAGACCGCAGCCGAGCATCAGGTCGTCGATGTCCCCCGGGTCCAGCTCGGGGACCTTGGCCAGCGCGGCCTGGATGATCGTGGCGGTGAGGTCGTCCGGCCGCAGCTCCTTGAGGGAGCCCTTGAAGGCGCGTCCGATGGGGGAGCGGGCGGTCGAGACGATGACGGCTTCCGGCATGACGGCTCCATTGGCGACGAGGGTGTAGCAGACCTGCTTGGGAAGTTACCCGTACGTATGGTTCCGGTCACGGGTGTGGCGGTGTGACGCGGGCCGCACTTTTCTAAGCGCTTGCTCAGGGTGGTGGGTGCCGTCGCCCCCCGGCCCTCCACTTACCCCCGGTATGCGGGTGCGGCCTGCGCCCCCACGGCGCACGGCTCGTCCCGCCCGACGGGCACATCGGCGCCCGCCGTCCTGCCTGCCCGCCGTCCTGCCCGAGCGCCCGCTCGCCGTCCTGCCCGCTCGCCTGCCCGAGCGCCCGCCGTCCTGCCTGCCCGCCTGCCTGCCCGAGCGCCCGCCCGCCGTCCTGCCCGCTCGCCTGCCTGCCCGAGCGCCCGCTCGCCTGCCTGCCTGCCTGCCTGCCTGCCCGCCTGCCCGAGCGCCCGCTCGACCGCCTGCCGGTCCGACCGCCTGCCGTCCCGCCGTCCCGACCGCCGTCCCGCCCGACCGGCGCCTTCGTCCTCCGGCACGCTCTTGGCGGGATCAGCCGCTCGATACCTCGCTCGACGTTGTCGGCGACGGATCCGTCGCCGATACCCGCCTCCGCCGCCTGCGCTTGAGGAGTGCCCAGGGTCCCCTGGGCCCCGTGGGCATCGCTGCCGCGACCTCCGTGCCCGGCTCGGATGCCGCTTCCGCCGCCGCCCGCGCCACCGGCAGGAAGCCCTCGCGGCGGGACACGTCCGGACGCTCCTCGTCCGACGGCCACAGGCCCAGCGCCGCACAGACGGTCGGAAGCACCGCCATCGCCGCCGTCGCGTAGCCCTCCGCCGAGGGGTGGTAGTTGTCCGGGCCGAACAGTTCGCGCGGGTTCGCCTCGAACTCGGGGCCCAGAAGGTCCCCCAGCGACACCGTGCGGCCCCCCTGCTCCACGGCCCCGATCGTCTGGGCCGCCGCCAGATGCCGGGACGCCCGCCGGGCCAGCCAGCGCAACGGCTGCTGGACCTGCTCCACGGTGCCCAGGTCGGGACAGGTGCCCACGACCACCTCCGCACCCGCCGTACGCAGTCTGCGTACCGCCGACGACAGATGGCGGACGGAGCGCGTCGGAGGCATCCGGTGTGTGACGTCGTTCGCGCCGACCATGATCACGCAGATGTCGGGGATCCGGCCGGACGCCGAGACGGTGAGCGCCACCTGACGGTCCAGATCGTCGGACTGGGCGCCGGGCAGTGCCACGTTGCGCAGCTCCACCGAGCGTTCCGCCACCGCCGCCAGGCCCGACGCGAGCAGCGCGCCCGGCGTCTGGCGGGCGCGGTGGACGCCCTGGCCGGCCGCCGTGGAGTCGCCCAGCAGGACGAGCCGGAGCGGGGGTTCACCGGGTGTGGCGTACCCGCGTCCGTACAGGCCGTCCGCGCTCGGCGGGTGCGGACCGCCGCCGTTTCCCACCTGGCGTCTCGCCATCCGTACCTCGGCCAGCACCAGTCCCACGGCCGCCGCGCTCATCAGGCCGATCCCGCCACCGCCGTACGCAGCGCCGGCCGCGATCCGCCGGGCCACCCTTGCCCTGGACATGCTCGTCATGCGTCGCCGCCACCTCCTCGTAGCCGTACAACCACTCCTTGCCCCGTACCGGCCGTCCGTCAATCGTGACGTGAGGTGAATGCCGAGGCGGAGCCTTAGGCTGGCGGGACCAATGACGACCACTTTCATGTGCGGCAACCGGAGACAACGGTGCGATTCCACGACTCGATGATCAGCCTCGTCGGCAACACCCCGCTGCTGAGGCTCAACAGTGTGACCGAGGGCATTCAGGCGACCGTCCTCGCGAAGGTCGAGTACTTCAACCCCGGCGGGTCCGTGAAGGACCGCATCGCCCTGCGCATGATCGAGGCGGCGGAGCAGAGCGGGGAGCTCAGGCCCGGCGGCACGATTGTCGAGCCCACCAGCGGAAACACCGGGGTCGGGCTGGCCATCGTGGCCCAGCAGAAGGGTTACAAGTGCATCTTCGTCTGCCCCGACAAGGTCTCCACCGACAAGATCAACGTGATGCGTGCGTACGGGGCCGACGTTGTCGTCTGCCCCACCGCTGTCGACCCGGAGCACCCGGACTCGTACTACAACGTGTCCGACCGGCTCGTCCGCGAGACGCCGGGTGCCTGGAAGCCCGACCAGTACTCCAACCCCAACAACCCCCTCTCGCACTATCACTCCACCGGCCCTGAGCTGTGGGAGCAGACCGAGGGGCGGATCACCCACTTCGTGGCGGGCGTCGGCACCGGCGGGACCATCTCCGGGACCGGGCGGTATCTGAAGGACGTCAGCGACGGGCGCGTCCAGGTCATCGGGGCCGACCCGGAAGGGTCCGTGTACTCCGGGGGGTCCGGGCGGCCGTACCTCGTGGAAGGGGTGGGCGAGGACTTCTGGCCCACCGCCTACGACCGGACCGTCGCCGACGAGATCGTCGCCGTGTCCGACAAGGACTCCTTCCAGATGACCCGGCGGCTTGCCAAGGAGGAGGGCCTGCTCGTGGGCGGGTCGTGCGGGATGGCTGTCGTCGCCGCGCTCCGGGTCGCGGAGCGGCTCGGGCCCGATGACGTCGTCGTCGTGCTGCTGCCCGACAGCGGGCGCGGGTACCTCAGCAAGATCTTCAACGACGAGTGGATGGCCGACTACGGCTTCCTGGAGGACACCGGCCCCTCCGCCCGCGTCGCCGACGTCCTCGACTACAAGGAGCACGGCCACATCCCCTCCCTTGTCCATATGCACCCGGACGAGACCGTCGGTCAGGCCATTGAGGTGCTGCGCGAGTACGGCGTCTCGCAGATGCCGATCGTGAAGCCCGGCGCCGGTCACCCGGACGTCATGGCGGCGGAGGTCGTCGGGTCGGTCGTCGAACGCGAGCTGCTCGACGCGCTGTTCACCCAGCGGGCCTCGCTCGACGATCCGCTGGAGAAGCACATGTCGGCCCCGCTGCCGCAGGTCGGCTCCGGTGAACCGGTCGGCGACCTGATGTCCGTACTGGGCGCCCACGACGCGGCGATCGTGCTGGTCGAGGGCAAGCCGACCGGTGTCGTCAGCCGGCAGGACCTGCTCGCCTTCCTGGCCAAGGGCGGCAAGCAGTAGCGAACGTCCGGTGAACGGGGCATGTCGGAACGGAACTTGCGGTGTCCGCCGCGATGTCCCGTTCCGATTCCTTTCCGACGGAGACTTCGTGGAAGTGGTACGAGGGCGTCACGTCCGCGCAGCACACGCTTAACACGGGTCCGGCACATTGGTGGATGTCGGCAAGGGCGGGAGCGGCTCCCCGCTCGGGCCGGCAACCAAAACGGCGTCACGGACCTCCGGAGCGGCTCCCGGACCTCCACCGACGCCCAGGACGCGCAAGCCCGGCCCTGACCCGGCCCGCGTCCCTCGCGGGGACCGCCGTCGTCCCGCCCCCCGGCAACGGGGGTGCGGCGGTCCCCGCGAAAGCTTTTCTTCGCGCCTGAATGGGCGCCGCTCTCGCGGACGTGGTCGCTGACCGTCGTGTTTCCCCATTGGTGGTTGCGGTCGTCTGCTCCGGAAAGACCGATGCACAGGTCCCTGCCGAGGGGGACGGGTCAGTCCTCCCAGTCGCTGTCCCGGCCGGACCTGCGGTGCCTGCTGCCGAAGAGCCACGCCGAACTGCGCGCCGCCTGGACCGCGTTGACGCCCACGATCCCGGCCCAGGCCACCAGCAGGCCGGGGAGGCCCGCGACGCCGCCGCCGATGCCGGACAGAGGTATCGCGAGGACCAGCGAGACGATGCCGAAGCCGAAGCGCTCGCCGAAGGTGTCGGTGGATTTGGGACCGCGCGAGTCGCGCGCCACCACCATCTGCTGCTCGGCGAGCTGCCGTCGTACCCGGCGCTCCACCGAGCCGTCGATCCGCTGGTCGACCTTCTCCAGGAACGAGTCGACCAGCGCGGACTCGTACTCGTCGCCCAGTTCCCTGCGGGCCTGCAGGGTGGCGTCGAGTTCCTTCTTCAGGTCGGCGTCATGCGCGCCCGTCGTGTCCATACCGGTCATACACACCACGGTAGAGAAACGGCCTGGGACCGGCACTGGGGTTAGCCCCCCTGTTGTCCCTGGGCCGGACCCCAGGGGCAGGACCGGCAGAGCGCACCCGCAGTGCGGCTACCGCGTCAGGCCCTTCTCCTTCGCGTACGCGTCCGCCACGTCCTCCGGGTCCTTCTTGTCCTTGTCCACCTTGCGGTTCAGCTCGGTGAGGTCGGCCGTCGTGAGGACGTTGCCGAGTTCGGCGAGGGTTTTGCGGACCGTCGAGTCGGCCTTGCGGTCGGCGATCAGGGGCACGATGTGCTGGCCGGGGATGAGGTTCTTGGGATCCGTCAGGACCACCCAGCCGTTGTCCAGGATGTCGGTGTCCGTGGTGAAGAGGTTCGCCACGTCGACATCGCCCTTCTTCAGGGCGCCCTTGACCAGCGGACCGGAGGAGTCGAGCGACTTGAACTCCTTGAACTCGACCCCGTACACCTCCTTGAGGCCCACCACGCCCACCTCGCCCGTCTTCACCTCGGCCGCCGCGCCGATGACCAGCTTGCCGTTCTGCTTCTTCAGGTCGGCCAGTGAGGTGAGGCCGTACTTCGCCGCCGTCTCGCGGGTGACGGCGAAGGCGTCGGAGTCCTCCGCCATGCCGTAGGCCACGCCGACGCGTTGCTGCTGGCCGCCGGAGAGCTGGTGCGGGTAACGCCGGCCGGCTTCGGCGGCGAGGCCGACCGTCTCCAGCAGTTCGGCCGCGCGGGCGCGGGCCTTCTTCCGGCCCCAGCCCAGCAGCAGCGGCACGGTCGCGATGTTGTCGAGGACCGTGCGGTGCGGGAAGAGACCGGACTGCTGGATGACGTATCCGATGGACCGGCGCAGGTCTGCGGCGTCCTGCTGGAGGACGTCCTTGCCGCCGACCCTGATCGTGCCGGAGGTCGGGTCGACCATTCGGTTGATCATCCGCAGGGTGGTCGTCTTGCCGCATCCGGAGGATCCGACGAGGACGGTCACGGCGCCTTCCGGCATCCGGAGGGAGAGGTCGTGGACCGCTGTGGTGCCGTTCGGGAAGCGCTTGTGGACCGCGTCGAACTGGATCATGGGGGGTCCCTTGCCGGGCTTGTATAGCGTCATGCAGAGTTCTCCGTGCCTGAATAGATTGTCAATGCCCTGGTGTTAATCCGAGGTGACGGACGCCCGGTGAGCAGGATCGGGTGTCTGGTTTGAGGGGAGTCTTCGCCTTATGTGGTCTCGGATCGTGGATACGGAGCCTTCGATGTCACCTTCGGTGTCCACCGGCATCGTCGTTCTGGACGGCGTCGGCCTCGGCGTCGAGGACGTCGTACGCCTCGCCGACGGGGCCGCGCGGCCGGTCCCCGGCACCGACGCGATGAAGCGCGTCGAGGAGGTCTGGGACGCCGCCCGCCGCATCGCCGCGACCGGCCGCGTGTACGGCCGTTCCACCGGCGTCGGCGCCAACCGCAACGAGGACGTCCCGACCGAGGCAGCCGCCGACCACGGCCTGCGCCTGCTGCGCAGCCACGCGGGCGCCATCGGCGCGGAACTGCCGGCGCGGCAGGTACGGGCGATGCTCGCCGTGCGCGCCAACCAGCTCCTGGCAGGGGGCGCCGGACTCCGCCCCGGAGTGGTCACGGCCCTGTGCGAGGCGCTGGAGAACGGGGCGCATCCCGTGGTCAACGAGTTCGGATCGGTGGGTACGGGGGACATCGCGGCGCTGGCGCAGATGGGGCTGGCGCTGGCGGGGGAGCACGAGTGGATCGCGACCGGGGCGGGGGCCGGACCGGCCTCCCGCGGGTGGAGCGTCGCCGGCGCCCCCCAGCCCCAGGCTCTCGACAACAACGACGCCCTCGCCCTGATCAGCAGCAACGCGCTCACCCTCGGGCAGGCCGCACTCGCCCTGCACGAGCTGCGCGGGCTCATCGCCGCCACGCAGGTCGTCGCCGCGCTCTCACTGCACGCCGTCGACGGTTCGCACGAGGCGTACGCCGCGCCCGTGCACGCCGCCCGTCCGCACCGGGGGTCGGTCGAGGTCGCGCGCCGGATGCGGGAGTTGATCGGTTCCGCGGACCGGCCCACCCCTCCCCTCGGGCGCATCCAGGACCCGTACGGCTTCCGGTGTCTGCCGCAGATCCACGGGCCCGCCCATGACGCGGCGGACGCGCTGGAGGGGGTGCTCGCGATCGAGATCAACGCCGCCGCCGAGAACCCGCTCATCTCCCCCGAGGACCTCACCGCCTACCACCACGGCGGCTTCTACCAGGCCCAACTCGCCCTTGCTCTCGACCACTTCAGGCTGGCCGTCACTCAGGTCGCGCGGCTGTCCACCTCGCGTCTGTCCACCCTCAACGAGCCCGCCTTCACCCGTCTGCGCCCCTTCCTCGCCGACCACGAGCGCGCCGCCTCCGGAGTGATGATCCTGGAGTACGCCGCCGGCGCCGCCCTCGGTGACCTGCGGGCCTTCTCCGCGCCCGCCTCGCTCGGGCACGCTGTACTCTCCCGGGGCGTCGAGGAACAGGCCAGCTTCGCCTCGCTCGCCGCCCGTCAGACACTGCGCGCGTGCGACGCGTACCGTCTCGTCGTCGGCTGCGAACTGGTCGCCGCCGTACGGGCGCTGCGCCAGCGCGACCTGCGGCCGGACCCGGAACTGCCGGCCGGACGGGCGCTGGAGCTGGCCGAGTCGGTCCTCGACGCCGACTCGGCCGACCGGCCGCTCACGGACGACGTGACGGCCGCGGTGGCACTGCTGGACCGGTTCACGGAGATCTGGAGGGGGAGCGGGGCATGAACACGCCGAGCGTGGACGACAGCGACAGCAGGGGTACGGGTACGGGTTCGGACCGGGACGTGGGCGTGAGCGGCAATCCGCCCGACAGCGACAGCGACAGCAGGGATACGGGTACGGGTTCGGACGGGGGCGTGGGCGTGAGCGGCAATCCGCCCGACAGCCCCGCCGCCCGCCTCCAGGCCCTCTTCGAAGGGCACCGGCTCACCCCGACGCAGCGGCGCATCGCGCACAGCATGGTGCGGCGGGCCGCCGAGGTGCCCTTCCTCTCCAGCGTCGAGCTGGCCGAACTGGCGGGCGTCAGCCAGCCGTCCGTCACGCGCTTCGCCGTGGCCCTCGGCTTCGACGGCTACCCCGCTCTGCGCAAGCACTTGCGCGAGGTCGGCCCCGCCGAACAGAGCACCGAGCCGGGCACGTACAACGAGTACCAGCAGGCCGTCGAGGCCGAGATCGAGAACCTGAAGCACCTGGCCGAGGTGCTCGCAGACCCCCGCCCGGTGCACCGGGCGGGGCGGCTGCTCGCCGCGTCGCGCCCGCTGCCCGTCCTCGGGCTGCGCGCCGCCGCCTCCCAGGCGTACGGCTTCGCGTACTTCGCCGCCAAGGTCCACCCGGACGTACGGCTGCTCCACGAGGGCGGCACGATGATCCACGACCGGATCGACGCGGCCGTACGGGCGGGCGCCACGACCCTGCTGTGTTTCGCGCTGCCCCGGCATCCGCGCGAGGTCGTCGACACCCTCGCCTACGCCAGGTCGGCGGGACTGACCGTCGTCACCGTCGCCGACTCGGCGTTCGCGCCGGTCGCGAAGGTCTCCGACCTGCTGCTGCCCGCCGCCGTCGGCACCGGCCTCGCCTTCGACACCGCCTGCGCGCCGATGCTGCTCGGCCGGGTACTGCTGGAGGCCATGTGCGACGACCTGCCGGACGCCCAGGCCCGGCTGGAGGAGTTCGACACGCGGGCGACGGCGCGGGGGCTCTTCGTCGAGTAGCCCCTTCGGTTCTCTCCCAGGGATTCAGCGGCTCTCAGACTCGTCTCACGTTCGCTCGTTATTCTCCCGCTCCGACAGGACTGTGCCGGGAGAGACGAACCGGGAGGCGGACGTGGCACGCGGAGTTCGCGGAGGGCAGGGCCTCGCTCGGGTGGCCGTGGTCGTACGGGCCGGAGCGGCGCCCATGTGGTGGCTCGGGGTGTTCGCGGCGGGCATCGGCACACTGGTGCCGGGGATTACCGGGCGCCGGATCGGGGTCATGGCGGGGGCCGCGCTGTTCATCATCGCGGCCGGGGTCGTGGCGTCCCTGCGGCGCAGGCGATACGCCGCGCTCGCCGCCGGTTTCGCCCGGGCCGGTAAGCACGACGTGCTCCAGGACCGTGCGGTGACCGTACGCAACTGGCGCCGGGGCCACCGCTGGTGGCTGCTGCTGGCCTTCGCCGCCGCGCTGGGCAGCTCCTTCGCGGTGCCCGCGGCGGGCGGAATGCTGCTCGCCGGGGCCGGTACCGGGCTGCGGCTGAAGGCCGCCTGGCTGGGCCGCCGCGAGCGCGCCGACGACGTACTGCTGTGGGTACGGGTGGACTGGCTCGGCCCGCGCTCCGGCGCCCCGGCGGGCAGACCGGTCAAGGCCTACCGCGCGACCGGAATCGCCGCGGGCGACGCGACCCCGGGCGGGGCGCGCCGCCGCGGCGACGTACTGGTCTAGCTTCGCGGTCGCTTCGGGCGCGGGGAGGGCCTCAGACCTCGATCTCCGCCTCGATCCGCTTCAGCTGGTGACGGGCCATCGCCAGGTTGGAACGGTTGATGTCGAGCACCAGGTAGAGGAAGAGGCCGTTGCCGCCGCGCCCCTTCATCATCCGGATCAGGTGGTACTGGCTGGAGAGCGTGATCAGGATGTCCTCGATCTCGCCCTTCAGACCGAGGTGCTCCATGGTGCGCATCTTGGCGCGCACGACATCGGTGTTCCCGGCGGCGGCGACGTTCAGGTCGAACGTCTTGCTGCCGCCCATCGTGCCCAGGGCCATGCCGCTGGTGTAGTCGACGAGCGCGACTCCGGTCGCGCCCTCGATGGAGGTCAGAGCCTCTTTCAACGCGGTTTCTGTGGTGGCCATGACGGTGTTCCTCTCCTGCTTCCGGTTCAATTTTCCGTGGTGGTACGCGCGTTGGGCGTGGTTGACGGTGTGCGTGGCGCGCGCGGGGTTCTGGTTCGGGTGGGCATGGGTGCGAGGGCGGCGGGTGCGGGGGCGACGGCCGGTCTGTCCGCCTGTTCGGCCGCCGCGTCCACCAGCTCACCTATACGGGCGCCGGCCCGGCGGCCCTCCAGATGCAGCCGGCCGACGTTGACACGGTCCTGGGCCAGCAGCGTCAGCACGGCGGTACTCCCCGCGGCGTACGTCGCCACATAGCCGTACACCCCGCGTACCAGCAGCTCGCGGAAGTCGCCCTGGCCGGTGGCGTCCGCCATGCGCACGGCGACGCTGAGCGCGGTGGCGGTGAGCGCCGCGATCGTCTCCGGTTCGACGCCGGGGGTGTCCTGGACGAGGACGAGACCGTCGACGCTGGCCGCGAGTGCGCCGGTGAGCTGGGGTACGCGGGCCCGCAACCGGCGTAGCTCGTCCATGACTTCGGCCTCGGCTGCCATGAGTTGTCTCCTCTCGGCACGCGGGCGCTGCCGCTCAAAGGGCCTCCAGCGCATCCCTGAGCCTTTTCAGCAGCGTGATGTTGGGGTCGGCGAACGCGGGCGGCAGCGCTCCCGGGGGAGCGGAAGACACCGGTGGCCGGTCCGGGGCCGTGGGTGGCAGCGCGGGGGGTGCGGCAGCCGGGGCCACGACGCCCGCGGCTGCCAGACGCCGTACGTCCACCAGGGTGTGGAAGGTCGGGCGGGCCAGCGCGCGGGCGATGTCCGCCGCCGTACGGACACCGTCGACCAGGTCCAGTACGGCGTGCTGGCGGGCGCTGACCGCCGGCGCGGCCGGACTGCCGGAGTGGAGCAGCGGGGCGCTGTCGGGGGCCGGGTCCGGCCAGATGCGGTGGAGCAGGGCGCGGCGGCGCAGTGTCTCGTGCTCCAGCGCCGCCACCGGTACCGGGCGCACCGGGCCGAGCCAGTGCGTGGCCCCGTACCGGAAGTGTCCCGGCGTGCCGCTGGGCGCGAGGGCGAAGTACGCCGCGTCGTACAGCGCCCCCAGGTGGCACACCTCCAGGGCGCCCGCGCCGATCCGGCCGCTCTCGACCAGGAACCGCCCGACCCGGTTGTGCTCGCCCGCCGCGTCGACCGCGTCCCGCCAGCCGCCGGCGTCCAGCGTGCCGCGCGCGGTGAGCAGGACGTCGAGGCCGGGTACGGCCGGGCTCTCGGCGTGCACGACCTGGCCGTCGGTGAGATAGAGCGAGCCGCGCTCGCGGACCAGGACGCCGGTGGCCCGCTCGGTGGCGAGCCGGCCGAGCATCGGCGAGACCCCGCCCCACGCCCGCTGCCGGGCCGCCGCCTTGTCCCGCACCGGCAGGCGCGGCGGCGGCGTCGTCAGATTCGTGCGCAGAGTCGTCATCCCAGCACCAGCCGTCCGGCCATCTCGCCGAGCCGGATGCGGGCCAGCGCGAGATTGCCGTCCGCGCGGGCCAGCCACAGGTGCAGGAACACACTGCTGTCGAAGCTCGTCGTGACGAACCGCAGGACGTGATAGCTGTCGCGGTTGCTGATGATCAGGTCCTCGACGGGAGGATCCTGTCCCAGCCGGCCGCCGGTGAGCTCGTCGGCATCGGCGTCGTACTCCTCCTCCGGGGCGAACGCGCGATGCTCGGCGGCCAGCCGGGCCAGCTCGGCCGCCTCGGCCGCCATCGTCTCCGGATCACCGCCCGGGGACTCCCCGACGGTGCCCAGTGCCAGCCCGCTGGTCCAGTCGACCAGCGCGGCGCCCCGGGCGCCGGGCAGCCGCATGGCTTCCAGTAAGCACTCGTCGATTCCGGGCACCCTTGGCCCCTCCCGCCTGTCCCGCTCGCGTCTGTCCGGCTGGTGTTCGTCGCCCTGCCTGGAGTTCGGCCGATGGATGTTCGGCCAACCTGGTGTTCGGCTGAGTGACGCAGACGCTACGCAACGTGTGCACGGGGAGTGAGAGATCTGGCATTTTCCGGTGGAACATGCGGCGGATGACTAAGGTGGGTCGACTGACCCTGTTTTCAGGGCAGTTGACCTGCATGTTCCCCCGGACCCGTCAAGGTTGTGCGGACGGGGAGGTGGTTGTGGGGAGGGTGGTGAGTGCGGCGACGTGCGCCCCTCCGGATTCGGCCACGATCTCGGCGACGGTCTGCGGCTCCCGTACGACCGCGAACGCGACCCCCTCGCTTCCGTCCTCGCTCCTGCTCGGGACGAAGCCGTAGATCCCGGGACGGGCGAGGGAGTTGTACGCGTAGTGGTGCGCGAAGTAGTACGCGCCCGTGTCCAGCGCCGCCGCGTGGTCGCCCTGTTCGAGCAGCGGCAGCGCGCGCCCCTCGGCGAGCAGGTCGCCCGAGAAGCAGGCGGGCCCGGCCACGTCCTGCACCACGTCCGCCCCGGACTTGGGGCGCCCCTTCCCGTCGTACGCGGCGATCCTGAGCGGCCACGACCCCGGCGCGTACACCGTCCGTGCCGCGACCTGCACGCCCGCGTGCGTGACCGCGACCGGCCGCCCGCCGGCGCTCTTCGTGTACTCGACCCGCGCCACCACCGTGCCGTGCCTGGCCAGCAGCGACCGCCCGAATTCGGTCACCAGCCCGTACCGCCCCCCGAACAGCCCCGGCACCGCGTCACTCAGCAGCCGCGCGTACTGCGCGTACGTCGGACTCGTCGCGTCCGACGCGAAGTTGACCGGCAGGCCGCCGCCGATGTCGATCGTGTCGATCTGGCGGCGCCCGACCCGCCGGTTGATCTCCTCGGCCAGCGCGAACGTCTCCGCCACGCCCCGCACCATCAGTGACAGGGGGATGCCCTGCGACCCGGTGTGCGCGTGCAGCCGGGTCAGCCACGGGCGCTCGGCGTACGCCCCCACGATCCACTCGCGCGCCCCCTCGTCCAGAAGCGCGACCCCGAACTTCGAGGTCGCGGTGGCGGTGGACGTGGCCCCGATCGACCCTCCGCCGATCTGCGGGTTCACCCGTAGCCCGATCGGGGACCGGCTGATCGCGGACCGCACCAGCGCGTCGATCCGGTCCAGCTCCTGAGGGTTGTCGGCGTTCACGGCGATGCCCAGCGCCAGCGCCTCGCGCAGTTCGGCGGGCGTCTTGGCGGGCGAGTCGAGCACCGTCCGGGACGGCGGCACCCCGGCCGCCCGCGCCAGCGCCAGTTCCCCCGGACTCGCCACCTCGGCCCCGATCCCCTCCTCGCGCAGCAGCCGCAGCACGGGCACCAGGGGAGTCGCCTTCACCGCGAAGGCGTGCAGTACGGGCGTGCCGGGCGCCAGGACCGCGTCGAAGGCGGCGCGCAGCTCGGCGGCGGACTCGCGGATGCCGGTGACGTCGAGCAGTCCGACGATGGGCGCGTCGGTGCGGAGCAGACCCTGTTCGACGGCGGTCCGCACGGCATCGTCCCGCCGGTTCGTGCGGGCTCCGTCGTCTCCCATTGTGTTCCCCGTGGTGTCGATGTCCCTGTTGGCGTGTCAAGCCAAACATCCGCGACGCGCGCGTGCTGGCGCAAGAATGTATTGACTAGTTCTATTCATGGAGTCAGGATGTGAATATCCGCTGCAACAGTCCGCTAGGAGGCAGACCATGTCAGGACCCCGGCCCGTACGAGCCCCGCGCGGTACGGAACTGAGCGCCCTGGGATGGCAGCAGGAGGCCGCGCTGCGGATGCTGCAGAACAACCTGGACCCCGAGGTCGCCGAGCACCCCGACAAGCTCGTCGTCTACGGCGGCACCGGCAAGGCCGCCCGTGACTGGCGCTCCTTCGACGCCATGGTCCGCACCCTGAGGACGCTGAAGCAGGACGAGACGATGCTCGTCCAGTCGGGCCGCCCGGTCGGTGTCATGCAGACCCACGAGTGGGCCCCGCGCGTACTGATCGCCAACTCCAACCTGGTCGGCGACTGGGCCAACTGGGAGGAGTTCCGCCGCCTGGAGGCCCTCGGCCTGACCATGTACGGGCAGATGACGGCCGGCTCGTGGATCTACATCGGCACGCAGGGCATCCTCCAGGGCACCTACGAGACCTTCGCCGCCGTCGCCGCCAAGAAGTTTGGCGGCACCCTCGCCGGGACGATCACCCTCACGGCCGGTCTCGGCGGGATGGGCGGCGCGCAGCCGCTCGCCGTGACGATGAACGACGGAGTCGCGATCTGTGTCGACGTCGACCCGCGCGCCATCGAGCGCCGCATCGAACACCGGTACCTCGATGTGAAGGCGGACTCCCTGGAGCACGCCCTCCAGCTCGCGGTGGAGGCGCGTGACGCCCGCCGCCCGCTCTCCATCGGCCTGCTGGGCAACGCGGCCGAACTGCTGCCGCGCATGCTCGCAGAGGGCGCCCCCATCGACATCGTCACCGACCAGACCTCGGCCCACGACCCGCTGTCCTACCTGCCCGTCGGTGTCGACTTCGACGACCTGGCGTCCTTCGCGGCGAAGGACCCGGCGGGTTTCACGACCCGGGCGCGCGAGTCGATGGCACGGCACGTGGAGGCGATGGTCGGCTTCATGGACGCCGGTGCCGAGGTCTTCGACTACGGCAACTCGATCCGCGGCGAGGCCCAACTGGCCGGATACGAGCGGGCGTTCGCCTTCCCCGGCTTCGTTCCCGCGTACATCCGTCCCCTCTTCTGCGAGGGTAGGGGCCCCTTCCGCTGGGCGGCCCTGTCCGGCGAGGCGTCCGACATCGCGAAGACGGACAAGGCGATGCTGGAGCTGTTCCCCGAGAACGAATCGCTGCACCGCTGGATCAAGATGGCGGGGGAGCGGGTCCACTTCCAGGGACTGCCGGCCCGGATCTGCTGGCTCGGCTACGGCGAGCGGGACAAGGCGGGCGAGCGCTTCAACGACATGGTGGCGAGCGGTGAGCTGGCCGCGCCGCTGGTGATCGGCCGCGACCACCTGGACAGCGGGTCCGTCGCGTCCCCCTACCGGGAGACGGAGGCCATGCTCGACGGCTCCGACGCGATCGCCGACTGGCCGCTGCTGAACGCGATGGTGAACGTGGCGTCGGGCGCGTCGTGGGTCTCCATCCACCACGGGGGCGGTGTCGGCATGGGACGGTCGATCCACGCCGGGCAGGTTTCGGTGGCCGACGGCACGAAGCTGGCGGGCGAGAAGATCCGGCGGGTGCTGACGAACGACCCCGGGATGGGCGTGATCCGGCACGTGGATGCCGGGTACGACATCGCGGAGTCGGTCGCTGACGAGCGGGGCGTGCGGGTGCCCATGCGTGAGGGGGGCGACGCGTGAGGGGCGTTTCCGGCGGGGGCGGCGACTCTTCGGTGGGGGCGGGTGGGTCGTCACCGACCGCGGGTTCGGCTGCGCCCGACCTCCCCCACTCCCCACTCCGGCCGAGCGGGGGGACGCCCCCCATCGCCCTGCGGAACGACTGCCCACAGCCTGGACTGCCGGGTGCCTCCTTCCAGGAGATGTGGCGGGAGCTCGCCCCCATCGGGCGGCACCCCGACTCCCGCGGCTATCGCCGCTACGCCTGGACCGGTGCCGATCTCGAATGCCGGGCCTGGTTCAAGGAGCAGGCCGAGTCGCGAGGGCTGAGCTACGAGGTCGACCGGAACGGGAACCAGTGGGCCTGGCTGGGGGATCCCGCCCAGGGGAATGCCGTCGTCACCGGATCGCATCTCGACTCCGTACCCGACGGAGGGGCCTTTGACGGGCCCCTCGGTGTGGTCTCCTCCTTCGCCGCCCTCGATGAACTCCGGGGCCGGGGTGTGCGGTTCGGCAAGCCGCTGGCCATCGTCAACTTCGGGGACGAGGAAGGTGCCCGGTTCGGGCTCGCCTGTGTCGGGTCGCGGCTCACCGCCGGTGCCGTCACCGTCGAGCAGGCTCGGCTGCTCACCGACGGCGACGGGGTCACGCTGCCGCGGGCCATGGAGGCCGCCGGGTACGACCCGGACGCCATCGGGCCGGACCCCGAGCGCCTCGCCCGCATCGGTGCCTTCGTCGAACTGCACGTCGAGCAGGGCAGGGCACTCGGTCTGAGCGGCGACCGCGTCGGCATCGCCAGTGCCATCTGGCCGCACGGACGCTGGCGGTTCGACTTCCACGGCGAGGCCAATCACGCCGGTACGACACGGCTCGTCGACCGGCGCGACCCCATGCTGCCGTACGCCGGGACAGTCCTCGCCGCCCGTCGCGAGGCACAGCTCGCCGGTGCGGTCGCCACCTTCGGGAAGATCGCCGTCGAGCCCAACGGCGTCAACGCCATCCCCTCCCTCGTACGCGGCTGGCTCGACTCCCGCGCCGCCGACCAGCACGCCCTCGACACCGTCGTCTCCGGCGTCGAGAAGGCGGCCCGCGAGTACGCCGAGGCACACGGCGTCGATCTCGACGTCGTCCGGGAGTCGTTCACCCCCGTCGTCGAGTTCGACCACGCCCTGCGCGACGAACTCGCCCGGCTGCTGGGCCGGGACGGAGAGGACACCGAGCTCAAGGTCCCCGTCCTGAGCACCGGTGCCGGACACGACGCCGGGATCCTCTCCGGGTCCATCCCGACCGCCATGCTGTTCGTGCGCAACCCCACGGGCATCTCGCACTCCCCGGCGGAGCACGCCGACGAGGACGACTGCGTGGCCGGGGTGACCGCACTCGCCGACGTACTGGAAGGGCTGGCCCGCACGTGACGCATCCGCAAACGCAGCGCACCTACTGGCTGGAACACGCCTGGCTCGGTACCAGCGTCGAGCCGGGCGTCGCCCTGGACGTCACGGACGGCCGGATCGCCGCCGTCCGCACCGGAGTCCACGCCCCGCCGCCGGGCGCCGGGGTCCTTCGCGGCCTCACCCTTCCCGGGCTCGCCAACGCCCACAGCCACGCCTTCCACCGTGCCCTGCGCGGCACCGCCCAGGTCGGCTCCGGCACCTTCTGGACCTGGCGCGAGGTCATGTACTCCGTCGCCGACAAGCTGACCCCGGACACCTATCACGCCCTCGCGCGTGCCGTGTACGCCGAGATGGCCCTCGCCGGCATCACCGCGGTGGGCGAGTTCCACTACGTCCACCACGCCCCCGGCGGCATCCCGTACGCCGACCCGAACGCGATGGGCGAGGCCCTCGTCGAGGCCGCCGCCGACGCCGGGATCCGCATCACCCTCCTCGACACCGCCTATCTCTCCTCCGCCATCCTGGACAAGCACAGCGGACAGGCCCCGAACCGGCACCAGCTCCGCTTCTCCGACGGCACGGCCGACGCCTGGGCCGAACGCTGTTCAGTTCTCAAGGAACGGGATCACGCGCGGATCGGTGCCGCCATCCACTCCGTACGGGCCGTGCCCGCCAGCCAGCTGTCGACCGTGGCCCGCTGGGCCGAGGAACGCCGGGCGCCCCTGCACGTGCACCTGTCCGAGCAGACGGCGGAGAACGACGCCTGCCAGGCCGCGCACGGGTGCACCCCGACCCGACTCCTCGCCGACCACGGGGTTCTCGGCCCCCGCACCACCGGCGTCCACAACACCCACCTCACCGACGAGGACGTCGCGCTGCTCGGCGGCAGCGGCACCGGCACCTGTATGTGCCCCACCACCGAACGCGACCTCGCCGACGGCATCGGCCCCGCCGTCGCCCTCCAGCGCGCGGGCTCACCGCTCTCCCTCGGTTCCGACAGCCACGCCGTCATCGACCTGCTCGAAGAGGCGCGCGCCATGGAGCTGAACGAGCGCCTGCGCACCCGCACCCGCGGGCACTGGACGGCGGCCGCCCTGCTCCGCGCAGCGTCCGCCGACGGCCACGCGGCTCTCGGCTGGGACGACGCGGGCACCCTTGGAGCGGGTGCGCCCGCCGACTTCACGACGATCGCCCTCGACTCGGTCAGAACTGCGGGGCCGGTGCCTCGCCTGGGCGCGGAGACGGCGGTATTCGCAGCGTCGGCAGCGGATGTGCGCCATACGGTCGTGGCCGGCCGGCACGTCGTGCGCGACGGGGCGCACACCCTCGTACCCGACGTGCCGCAGGCGCTGGCGGCGGCTGTCGAAGCCCTGCGCGGCTGAACCCCGTACGCACCCCCGTACGTCCCCCCGCCCGCAGGCACGCCACCCACGAGGACGCCATGAACAGCACCAGCACGCCGAGCAGTCCGAGCAGCCCGAACCGGACGAACAGCGCTATCGGCAGCACGACCGACACCACCACCGGCACGACGACTGTCATCACGAACATCGGCAGCCTGGTCACCAACGACCCCTCTCTCGGCGACGAATCCCCCCTGGGACTGGTCCTGGACGCGGCCGTCGTCATCGAAGGCGACCGCGTCGTCTGGACCGGTGAATCCAGCAAAGCACCCACCACTGACAATCGGGTCGACGCCGGTGGCCGGGCCGTCCTCCCGGGCTTCGTCGACTCCCACTCCCACCTCGTCTTCGCCGGCGACCGGACCCAGGAGTTCAACGCCCGGATGTCGGGGCGCAGCTACACGGCAGGGGGCATCCGCACGACCGTCGCCGCCACCCGCGCCGCCACGGACGCGGAACTGGAGGCCAACCTCACCCGTTACCTCCGCGAGGCCCTCCACCAGGGCACGACGACCTTCGAAACCAAGTCCGGGTACGGCCTGACCGTCGAGGACGAGGCGCGTGCCCTGCGCATCGCCGCCGCCCACACCGACGAGGTCACCTACCTCGGCGCCCACATCGTCTCCCCGGACTACGCCGACGACCCGGCCGCCTATGTCGCCCTGGTCACCGGCGAGATGCTCGACGCCTGTGCCCCGTACGCCCGTTGGGTCGACGTCTTCTGCGAGAAGGGCGCCTTCGACGGCGACCAGGCGCGCGCGATCCTCACGGCGGGGAAGGCGAAGGGGCTGCATCCGCGCGTCCACGCCAACCAGCTCTCGTACGGGCCCGGGGTGCGGCTGGCCGTCGAACTCGACGCCGCCAGCGCCGACCACTGCACCCACCTCACCGACGCCGACGTGGACGCCCTCGCGAACAGCCGTACGGTCGCGACGCTCCTTCCCGGCGCCGAGTTCTCCACCCGCGCCCGGTGGCCGGACGCCCGCCGTCTCCTCGACGCGGGCGTCACGGTCGCGCTCTCCACCGACTGCAATCCGGGGTCCTCCTTCACCTCCTCCGTCCCCTTCTGCGTCGCACTGGCCGTACGGGACATGGGCATGACCCCGGACGAGGCGGTCTGGTCGGCCACGGCGGGGGGCGCGGCAGCCCTCCGGCGCGATGACATCGGCCGTGTCGCGCCGGGGGCGTACGCCGATCTGACGCTCCTGGACGCGCCGAGCCACGTACACCTGGCCTACCGGCCGGGGGTCCCGCTGGTCGCCGGGGTGTGGCGCAGGGGCGTTCAGGTGGTCCGAAACGGCTGATCAGAGGCCGTAGCGGTTCTTCAGGTGGCGCCAGAAGTCACGGAACATCCACTTGTCGAAATCCGTGATCCGGGCCGCGCTTCCCGCCTTCATGAGGAAGCAGCACTGGCCGGTGGGGCTCCAGTCGTAGAAGTCGTCGAGCCCGAACGTGTGGCCGACCTCGTGCAGGTAGATGTGGATGTCCTCCTGGTCCAGCGTGCTGGTGAAGTACTCCTGGCCGACCCGCTGGCCCCAGTCACCGCCGGCACCGCCCTGGAACCCCTTCGTCAGCCACAGGGACTGGTCGTAGTGGCGGGAGGCGCCGCCCGGGCACCTCGAGTAGTCGCCGTCCTGGTGGAAGAAGCGGCCGCAGTCCGGAGCGCACTGCGGGGCGCCGCCGCCGTCGAGGTTCCCGGCGTAGATGTCGACGGAGTCGTCGGTCCACTGGAGGGTCGAGCGGTTCTTGACCGCCCAGCCGACGATGTCGACCGGGACGCTGGTGTACGGCCAGGCGTTGTGCCCCCTGCCGTTCTCGACCATGGCGGACATCCATTTGCCGAACTGTTTCTTCAGCGCAATGTGGATCCGGTCGCGCAGGGCGGCGCTCACGGGCGCGTCGGACTCCCAGCGGACGCAGTAGCTGACGCTTCCGCGGTTGGCCATGACCTGGTCCCAGCCGTAGTTGCGGAAGCCGTAGAGGTTCGGGTAGGTCGACTGGACGTGGTTCCAGACCTCGTTCAGCGGCTGTACGAGGTGGGAGGGCGGGTTCCAGTCGTCGGCGGCCCGCGTCTGTGCCGCCGTCACGGCGGGAGCGGCGAACGCCGCCGGCAGACCGGGAGCGGCGATCAGCGCGGCCAGCGAGGCCAGCACGGCCAACAGACGTGCGATGCGCTTGCGCATGGGTGAACTCCCTTTGTGGGGAACGGGATTCACCCTCGGGTCGCCACCGGTCGCGCGCCGGGTTGCCCACGCGTCCCCGGCCGCTTTTCACTCCCTGCCCGTCCGGGGGGAGTGAATCGCGCCGCCCGTGAAGGAGGTTGGCGGACACGGGCCTTTCAGGTAACGCCCGCCCGCCATCGCTGCCCCGACCCGCCCGTCAGCGCCAAGAAGGTCAGGCCCCCGTCGCCGTCCGGGGTCAGCCCCGTCGCGAAGGCGACCGCCGGGCGGATCACGCCGTCGTCGTCCACGGTGAAGCGCAGGTTGTCGCCGTTGTCGCCGTCCACCGACGCGCACTCCCAGATACCGACGCCGTCGTCCACATCACCCCGGCTGTCCAGGCACAGGCCGGTGTCGGCGGCCGAGCGCAGAACCCCCAGGCCGGCGTCCACACCCCAGCGCTGGGTGTCGGCCGACGCGGAGCAGGGCGCCGTGAGAACGTCCGTGCCCTTCTCCAGCACACCGCCCCGGATGTCCAGGCAGCGTCCCGAGGCGACGTTCACCACCTGGGCGTACGAGGCTCCGGGCGCCCGGAAGACGGGCGTGGCCGTGGGCGTGGGTTTGACCGTGGGAGCCGGGGTCGGTGTCGGAGCCGGAGTGGTGGGCGGCCGTGAAGTCGACGACGACGAAGGGGAGTCGGTGGCCGCCGGCGATGAGGGGACCGGCGCTTCGGGGCTGCCCGGCACGGCGGTGACCGGGAGCGTGCCCGCCGAACCCCGCTGGTCCGGCGAGCCGCCGTCCGGCGACAGCAGCACGATCAGCAGCGGCACCAGCGTCACGCCCAGCACCGCCGAGGCCAGCACGAAGCGCCGACGGGACGGCCGCGCCGGTGACCAGGTCCGGCTGTCGTCCGAGGGGGCGGCGTTGATGCGCGTGACCGTCGGCGCGTCCCTCGCGTACGCCGTGCCGCTCCACGACAACAGGCCCTCACCCAGGGCGGTGCGCGGGCTGTCGCGCAGGGCGGAGAGTTCCTCGTAGGCCACCGAGCAGTGCGGGCAGATGACCATGTGGGAGTTCAGGTCGGTGCTGTGGCGGGGGTTGACCGGGCGGACCGACTCCTCGATCAGCCGGCGGAAGTCCTGGCAGCGCGGGTCCTCCGAGGCGGCCAGCCGGGACCGCAGACAGGCCTGGGCCAGGGCCTGGAGTGCCGAATCCGTCTCGTACGTCACGTCTTCGGGCGTCAGACCGAGGAGCGCGGCGGTCCGGTCCTCGGCTTCGCGTTCCACGGTGCTGTACCAGATGAGGCCCTGTGCACGGGTCGGAAGCGACTGGAAGGGGCCCAGCATGGGCGGGGGCGGCATCGGACGGATGCCGCCCGCCGTGTTCGGTGGGCGCAGTGTGTTCAGAACGAGGAGCAGGCTCGGGTCGAGGCCCGCCGCGCGTTCGTCCGTTGCCCAGGTGGCCGCCAGGTCGGTGGTCAGCAGCAGGAGCTGGTGGCGCCACGGCACGTTCGGCTCGGTACCGCGTGCCGTGTCCCGGGCCGCCGCCGTGAACGCCTGGGCCGCCAACTGCTGTGCCGTGGAGTCGCTCGTCGTGCACAGGCGGGCGTAGGCGAGTACGGACGCGCGGTGCCGGGTACGGAGTTCCTGCAACGCCGGATACGCGGTGGGGGAGTTGGTGCGCAGCAGCTCGGTGAGGCGGGCGTCGGACGCGCCCGCGTACACCCCGAACAGCTCGGTGTCATCGGTGTCCTCGGACATCCGCCTGCCTCCCAGCACCCCCGGCCCCGGTCCCCGTCCTGACGTACCAGCCAGTCTGGGGGCGGTCCCGGTGGCGCAGGGGGCCTTTGGGAAAAGAGAGGAGGGGTTTCCGTAGGTAACCGGAAACCCCTCCCCGACGGGACGCCAGACCTCGCCCCGTCGAGCCCCGACCCGCAGGCCCCGACCGTCAGTCCTGGACAGCCGGTCCCGGCGGCCGGGCCTGGACAGTCAGTCCTCGACCGTCAGGCCCTTCCGCAGGTGCCGCAACGTCCGCGAGAGCAGCCGTGAGACATGCATCTGGGAGATTCCCAGTTCGTCGCCGATCTCCGACTGGGTCATGTTGGCGACGAACCGCAGCGCGAGGATCTGCCGGTCCCGGGGCGGGAGTTCGGCGATCAGCGGCTTCAACGACTCGACGTACTCGATGCCCTCGATGCCGTGATCCTCGTACCCGATGCGGTCCCCGAGGGCGCCCTCGTCGTCCTCCTCGGGCTGCGCGTCGAGTGAGCTGGCGGTGTAGGCGTTCGAGGCCGCCATGCCCTCCAGCACCTCTTCCCTGGAGAGGTCGAGACGCTCTGCCAGCTCGCCCACGGTGGGGGCGCGGTCGAGTTGCTGGGCGAGCTCGTCGCCGGCCCGCGCCAGGTCGAGCCGGAGCTCCTGGAGGCGGCGCGGTACGCGGACCGACCACGACGTGTCCCGGAAGAAGCGCTTGATCTCGCCGACGATCGTCGGCATCGCGAACGTCGGGAACTCGACGCCACGGCTCAGCTCGAAGCGGTCGATCGCCTTGATCAGGCCGATGGTGCCGACCTGGATGATGTCCTCCATGGGTTCGCTGCGCGAACGGAAACGGGAGGCGGCGAACTTGACCAGCGCGAGGTTGAGCTCGACGAGGGTGTTACGGACGTACGCGTGGTCGTGTGTGCCTTCTTCGAGGGACTCCAGCCGCGCGAAGAGGGTCTTGGACAGAGCCCGGGCGTCGACCGCCCCCACCTCGTCGAACGGCGGGATCTCGGGGATCCCGTCCAGGAGGTCCGCAGCGCGCGGGCCCGGGAAATGCTGGTCCAGCTGCTGGGAGTCCGCGTGGGAGTCCGTGTGTTCCGGAGGGGGTGCCGACGTCGCCCTCTGGGTATGCGATGCGTCGAGCCGGGGTGACATGGTGTCCTCCATGGTTCTCGGCATAAGGCTGCCGAAGCCGGTGCGTGTCCTGCGGTGTGCGGCGCCTCCAATGCCGGCCGTGTCGGGTGCGGTGTTTCAAGCCGGCTCGCTCCAGGAACTGGCTCCGTACTAGCCCTACCCGGTTTCCTGAGCCCGCCGCAAGTGCGTTTCATTCCCATATGTCCATATGTGGGCGTTAGTTCAGGTGTCGGAGAGTGTGAGGAAGGCGTAGTGTTCATGGACGTCAGGGGGCGCGAGTGAGCGCCGGGAAGCAGTCAAGGCCTCGGGAGAGAGACGGCATGGACCGCGGGACGGTCGGCAGCGCACAGTCGGGCCGGCTTCTGGTCGAGGTGCGGCGTGAAGGCTCCAGCGCCGTTGTGACTCCGGCGGGTGAGCTGGATCACCACACCGCCGATCTGTTGCGTGAACCACTTGAGGAGTGCCTCGCGAAGGGTCTCGCGCGGCTGGTCGTCGACTGTGCGCGCCTGGAGTTCTGTGACTCCACCGGCCTCAACGTGCTGCTCGGTGCCCGGCTGAAGGCGGAGGCCGCGGGTGGCGGGGTGCATCTCGCCGCGATGCAGCCCGTGGTCGCACGTGTGTTCGAGATCACCGGGGCGGACGCGGTGTTCACCGTGCACGGGTCGCTTGCCGCTGCCCTGGCCGATCAGCCTCCCGAGCCCCCTGAGTCCTCCTAGCCACTTGGCCGAGTTTTCCCGCTCGGCCGCGCGGGCTGTTGAGCGCGATCTTTTTGGGGGGTGTTCTGTCGGTTCCGTCGGGCAGAAGACATCCAGAATGTGCGCACAAGGGCGCGCGTGAAAAACAGTGTTGAAATGACGACCGTGTACGTGAACTGGTGAATCGGTGAGGTGAAGCGCTGATGAGCACCACCCGGCCCGACTCGCCGGGCTCTCCGGAGTCCTCCGAGTCCTGCGGCGCTTCCGGGGGTCGTGAGACCCGCAGCCTGAGTTTCGGCGGCGAGAGCGGTGTCGTTCCGCTCGCCCGTGACTTCGCCAGGCAGGCGCTGTACGCGTGGGGCTGGCTGCCCGCCGCGAGCGCAGACCGGCGGGCAGCCGCCGAGGACGTGCTGCTCGTCGTCTCCGAACTCGTCACCAATGCCTGCCTGCATGCCGAGGGACCGGACGAGATGTGGATCACCTGCGACAACAAGGTGATCCGCGTCGAGGTCTCGGACCGGGGTACGGGTCAGCCCGCCCCGCGTACCCCGCACCGGGCCGGGCGGCCCGGTGGCCACGGGATGTTCATCGTGCAGCGGCTGTGCCTGGACTGGGGGGTCGTACGGACCCCCGGTGTCGCGGGCAAGAAGGTGTGGGCGGAGCTCGGCGCTCCGGCGTAGTTCCCGCCTCTGGCCCGCCGGTGTCGGGTCGATTCTCCGCCGATCCGGTGTGTGCTGTGTCTTCCTTCTCCTGGTCCCCGGGCGTACCTTGACGGCCGATCCGCGATCTGATGTGCCGTCAGGAATGGGGGACGACGATGTCGTACCACCGGACATGCCGCCGAACGCACCCGAAACGAAGCGCCGCGCTCGCGTCCGCCGCGGCTCTGGCCGGATCGGTGGTGCTGCTGGCCGCCCCCGCCGCCCGGGCCGAGGTCGTGGACGTCAACTACCAGTGCAAGACGCCGATCGGCGACAAGAGCGCCCTCTCGCCCATCGACATCAAGGCGGTGGAGAGCGACGGCGGCTACCAGGTCACGATGTCCTGGCAGAAGGGCGTCTCCTCCAGCCCGGTGGAGCTGGGCAAGGGTGCGATGAGCCCGAGCGCCACGATCGAACTGGGCGGCGCGGACAGCGGCACCCTGAACGTCAGCGGGCCCGCGAACGCCGCCGCCGTCCCCGCCGACACCCCGATAAAGATCAGCGACCTGAGCGGCACCTACAAGCCGTCGAAGAGCGGCAAGGTCACCTTCACGGCCGGTGTCCTCACGATCAAGGCCCTCGGCACGACCACCACGTGCACGCCCACCAACGACCCCAAGCCGTCCCTGACCCTCGACGTCACGGTGGGCTCGGGCTCGGGCGGCGGTGACACCGGGGGCACGCAGGGCGGCAGCGGCGGTACGGACACCGGCGCCGAACTCCCGCAGACCGGCCTCGAGGACTCCGTGATCGCGCTGGGCACCCTCGGCGGCACGGTGCTGCTCGCGGGCGCGGCGGGCGTGCTGTGGCTCACGCGCAGGAACCAGGCCGGGCGGCAGCCGACGGCACGCCGCTGAGGACCGTACGAGACCGTACGACATCCGGGAGCCGCCGATGCGTGTCCTCTGCCCCAGCCTCTGCCTTGCCGGCCTCGTCGCGCTGCTGTCGGCGGGTACGCCTGCCGTGGCCGCCGAGGGCTGGTCCGTCGCGCCCCTGGGCACCGGCCGGCCGTACTTCTACGCGGAGGGCACTGCGGGAACGGTTCTCCAGGACACGCTCTCCGTCCGCAACCCGACGAGGCGCACCCTCGACGTGCGCCTGTCCGGCGGCAGCTGGCTCACCTTCGCCGCCCCCGGGGTCGACGTCCCCGCCCGCACCCGCGCCGACGTGCCCTTCACGCTACGCATCCCCGACGGCACCCCGCCCGGCGACCGCACCGCCACGATCACCGCCCGCGCCTCGGGCCGGACCGAGACGCTGCGCGTACGGTTTCGGGTCAGGGGCCCCCGGTTGCCGGCGCTCACGGTCGAGCACGTGACGGTACGCGGCGACCGCATAGCCTACGAGCTGGTCAACCGCGGCACCACCGAACTGACCCCGACGCTCGCCGTCCACGCCGACGGTGTCCTCGGCCCCCTCCTCGACCGGGCCCCGCGCACTCTCCCCGTACGGCTCCCTCCGGGCCGGCGCCTCGCCCTCACCGAACCCTGGTCCGAGTCCGGGCGCCCCGTGTTCGACGCGGTCGACGTACGTCTGACGGTCACGGCGGCGGGCGGGACGGTACGCGACGAGGCGAGCACCTCCGCACGGTTCGTGCCGTGGGACGGGGTGGCGGGGGTCGTGGGGGCGCTGTCGGCGGGCGGCGCCCTGTTGGTCGTACGACGGCTCGGGAGGCGGCGCCGCGAACGCGGCGAACCGCCTTACGGGCGTGAGCGGTTGGCGGACGAGCTGACGGGGGCGATGACGTGAATCGGCGGATTCCCGCACTGGTGGCGGCGCTGGCGCTCGCCGTCCTGCTGTCCGTCTCCCTCGTGCCGACGGTCGCCGCGGCGGCCGACGGGCCGACCGTCAGGGTCTCCAGGTCCGAGGCGGGGACCGGGGGTTCGGTCACCGTGACCGGGACCGGCTGGCGCCCGAAGACGCTGCTGATGATGCTGATCTGCGGCCGGTCCGAGCCGGGCCGGGGAGTGATCGGCGGCACCAACTCCTGTGCCAACGCGGACGGAAGAGCCGTCACCACGGATACGAGGGGCGGCTTCAGCCAGAGCCTGCCGGTGGTCGAACCGCCGGTGCCGTGTCCCTGTGTGGTGCATGTGGCGACGGTGACGGGAGCCTCGGAGGAGGCGGCCGACGCGGTGTTCCAGGTGGCGGGCCACGCGGTCGAACCGTTGCCCGTACAGGAGGGCGCCGGACGTCTCTCCGTTCTCACGGACACGCGGCTCGACGGGTCGAGCGGGCTGCTGACCTGGTTCGGGGCGCCGCCGACGCGGACGCTGGCGCTCACCGTCGGCAACCTCGGTACGGCCGCGGTCAAGGACCCGGTCTTCCAGGTCGGCACCTCCCACGGGGTCTTCGCCCCGCAGTGGGAGGAGCAGCAGTGGCGCGGCACGATCGAGCCGGGCGGAAAGGCGCGCGTCGAGCTGCCGGTGTCCCTGGCGGGCGGGGCGCACGGCGACTACACGGTCTCGCTGAGGTACGGCGGCAAGGTGCTCGCGGAGCAGCCGTGGGGCGTGGGCCGGCCGTGGGGCGTGACGCTGTTCTGGGTCCTGGCGGGTGTCGTCGTACCGGCGGCGCTGTTCCGCGTCGGGATGGCGGTGGTGGACCGGGTACGGCCACGCGGACCGGGCGGACAGCCGTCGGTGCGACGCGGCAGGACGCTGCGGATGCCCGAACTGACGCTGCGCATGCCCAGGCCGGGCGCGCGGGAGGACCGCGACCGGGACCGGCCGGCGACCGCTTCCTCGACCCTGCCGTGGTTCACCCCGGACGCCGACCCCGGCGCGGGCACGGACGCGGGCACTCCGACGACGAACACGACGAAGACGAAGGGGAACACGTGAGAACCCAACGGAGACGGAGCGCGAGTGCGGCAGGGGCCCTGTTGCTGCTCGGCGGAGCGGGCGGTGTCCTGCTGGGCCTGGCCGCGGCGGGGCCCGCCCAGGCCGCCGAGGTGTCGTACGCGACCAGGTGCGTGCCGCCGCCGGCGGCCGGTCTGGAGCCCGTCAACGGCACGACCAAGGTGGAGATCACCGCGCCCGCCACGGCGAAGGTCGGCGACGAGGTGGACGTGGTCTGGAAGTTCACGCAGGCCGCGTCCAGGAACCCGGACCTGATCGACCTCCCGGCCAACTCCGTCCAGCCGAGCGGGGTGTTGAAGGCGGCAGGGGCACAGACCGCCGACGTCGCGATGGTGGGCCCGCGCGAGAACCCGGCGATCCCCAAGGGCGGGGCGATGGTCCTGTCCGACATGAAGGGCAAGCTGAAACTGACGACGGCGGGTGACGTGACGCTGACGCCGGACGCGTACACGATCAACGCCTTCTCGACGGACACGAAGTGCGCGCCGACGGAGACGGTGCAGCCGTCGGTGACGATCAAGGTGACGGCGGGGGACGGCAGTTCACCGTCGACGTCGGCCTCACCGTCCACCTCGGCCTCACCCACGCCGACGCCGACGGATTCCGCGTCCCCGACCCCGACCGGGTCGGACGACGAGAGCGGGTCGCCGAGCAGCACACCGAGTGCGACCGACGGCGGCCAGACGGACTTCACCGGCAAACTCGTGCAGGTCCCGTACAGGTGCGTCACGCCCATCGGCGACAAGGACGTTACCTCCCCCATCCAGATCAACGCCAGGAAGAACGCCGGGAGTTACGACATCACGGTCCAGTTCAAGGGCTCGGTGATGAACAGTCCGGCGGACCTCCCGGCGGACTCGGTGAAGCCCTCCATGGAGGTCGTCCTGGGTGGGTCCGACTCGGGCACGGTCCATGTCGAGGGCCCGGCCAACTCGGAGCCGATCAAGACGGGCGACCCGATGACGATCTCCGACATGACGGGTACGTACAAGCCGGGCGCGACCGGTGAATCGACCCTGTCACCAGGCGTGTTGACGGTGAGCGCCCTCGGCACGACGACCACCTGCACCCCGACCCGGAACATGGTCTCCCTGACCCTGGACACGGAGGAACAGGCGAGCGGAGCGTCGGGCGGGTCCTCGACGTCGGGCGGCACGACGTCCGGCTCCGGCGGTACGTCGACCAGCGGCGGCCTCGCGAACACGGGCGCCGAGGACAACGGGGCCCTGAAGGCGCTCGGGCTGGTAGCCGGAACGGCGGTTCTGCTGGGCGTGGCGGTGTTCACGTTCATGCCGGGGCGCCGGCGCCTGCGCTGAGCGGCGGGGCAGAGCGTCAGGACCCCGCTCCGAAGCGTGTCGTCGGGCGGGGTCCGGCGTTCCCCGCTGCCCCGGACGTGCCGCTCACGTGCTGCTGTGGGCGTCCAGCAGGTGGGCCCGCAGCAGCACGTTCGCGTCGCTGACCGCGCTGTGGTCGAAGGCGGCCCGCGCGGTGTCCCGGCGTACGGCGAGGTCCCGGCACGGCCCGCGGTCGTGCATGGGGACGGGTGGACGGCGCTCCTCGTGCGGGGAGCGGACCTGGCGCGGTGTCACGTCGCGCACCCCTGGCCGTGCGCGTCGTGCTCCCGCAACTCCCTCTCGCAGTCACCGGCTTCGCCCGTACGCCCGGCCTCCTGCGCCGCGTCCCGCTGCGCGGCCAGCGCCTCGCACACGTCGCAGGGCGCCGTCTTCGGCCCGGCGGGCACCGTGGTCACGACGACCACCGGGCGAGCGCCGCCTCCAGCGTGCGCAGCAACTCGGGGGTGGGCGCCGCCCAGCCACGGGACGAGGGGGCGGGGACGATGCGGTGGGCGGGGGCGATAGGGATGCGGCGGGGGAGAAGGGGGAGGGTGTTCGTCGTCATGCGGGTTCACTCCTCGGGTGGGGCGGTGCCGACGTATGCCTGTGCCACGAGCATGACGCGTGAACGGGGTGAAAACGTCGTGGACAGGGCCGGGTTGACACGTTCGGCGGGGCGGATTCCCCGGCGCCCCCGTCCACTGCCGGACGTACGAGCGAAACGGAAAGGGGCCGCCGCGCCCATCCGGACACCGCGGCCCGGTCGCGTACGACCCCGCACAACCGACGTGCGGATAACGTCGGTTGACCCTCGGTTGACGCTGCCCATCAGCCGCTTGACGTTGTCGCGGTACGCCCACACCGCAGCGCCCGCCACCACCGCGAGCGCCGCCTCCAGGGCCACCACAGGGTGGCCAGTCCGCGGGGTGGCCGAAGAAGGACCGTTCGGAACCGGGGGTGCCCGGTGTCAGGGATTCCTCGTCAGGCTGGACGCCATGGGTCGTTCCTTGCCGGTCGGGGCGCACAAAGAAGACCTTCGGCGGAAAAATCACCAAAGGTCCACAGCTGCTGCTAAAGGCGTCCTTTCACCATGCAGCAGTTCACTACCGTAAATGGAAGGACTTGAGGCGTAGATCACAGGTGATGCTTGGGTGTCAGTCGCTCATTCGAAGGTAAGAAGCGGATATTCATCGCAGAGGCACAGGTTCGGGTGCCGGCGTGCGGTGCGTGACCGGCCGCACCGCCGCGGGTGCCCTCGTCCTGGCGTCCGAAGGTAAGAATCAAGAACGCCTGGTCACACCCCAGACGGCGGCCAGAGCGGTCTACCATCAGGGCATGACCCGTGTACTGCTCGCCGAGGACGACGCGTCCATCTCGGAGCCGCTGGCCCGCGCACTGCGCCGGGAAGGTTACGAGGTCGAGGTGCGCGAGGACGGTCCGACCGCGCTCGACGCAGGCATCCAGGGCGGTATCGACCTGGTCGTACTCGACCTGGGACTGCCCGGTATGGACGGCCTCGAAGTGGCCCGCCGGCTGCGTGCCGAGGGACTCACCGTCCCGATCCTCATCCTGACCGCGCGCGCCGACGAGGTGGACACCGTCGTCGGCCTCGACGCGGGTGCCGACGACTACGTCACCAAGCCGTTCCGGCTCGCCGAACTGCTCGCCCGTGTCCGGGCCCTGCTGCGGCGCGGCGCCGCCGAGCCGCAGCAGCCGCCCGCGACGCACGGTGTGCGCATCGACGTCGAGTCGCACCGGGCGTGGATGGGTGAAGAGGAACTCCAGCTCACGGCGAAGGAGTTCGATCTGCTCCGGGTTCTGGTGCGTGACGCGGGGCGGGTCGTCACCCGTGACCAGCTGATGCGGGAGGTCTGGGACACGACGTGGTGGTCGTCGACCAAGACGCTCGACATGCACATCTCCTGGCTGCGGAAGAAGCTGGGCGACGATGCGGCGAACCCTCGGTACATCGCGACTGTCCGGGGCGTCGGTTTCCGGTTCGAGAAGAGTTAGCCGACCACGCGCGTAACGTCCTGGGGCTTGTCCGTCGTGCGGCTCAGGCCTGCGGGGGCTTGTCGCGCCCGCGCGGCCGAAGCCGCATCTCAGGTACAGCCTCGCGCCCCTGAGAGCGCCCCTGCGGGGCGCCCAGGGGCCGGACCCGGGGCATGCTCGTCGTTGGTCAGCCATCGCCCGGAGGGGCCGTGCGTCGTCGTCTCATCCAGTCCACCCTTGCCGTCGTGCTCGTGGTGATCGCCGTCTTCGGTGTGTCCCTCGTCATCGTCGAGACGCGGACCATCAGCGCCAGTGCCCAGGAACGGGTGGACTCCGAGGCCGTGCGGCTGGCCAGCATCGTGGACAGTCGCATCCTCGGCGACGAGCAGATCAACTCCGACGTGCTGCGCGGCCTCGTCACCGGTGACCGGTACGCCGTGGTGCGCATCCCCGGCCGGGCGGCGATCGAGGTCGGGGACAAGCCCTCCGGTGACGTCATCGCGGCCGAGGAGGACGGCGAGGAGGGCGAGACCGTCCGGGTCGAGGAACCCCGCTCCTCCGTGACCCGTGAGGTCGGCCGCACCCTCCTGATCATCGGCGCCGTCGCGCTGCTCGCCGTCATCGCCGCCGTCCTGCTCGCCGTACGGCAGGCGAACCGGCTCGCCTCGCCGCTCACCGACCTCGCCGAGACCGCAGAACGCCTCGGCTCGGGCGATCCGCGCCCCCGTCACAAGCGCTACGGCGTCCCGGAGCTCGACCGCGTCGCGGATGTGCTGGACGCTTCGGCGGAACGCATCGCCCGGATGCTCACCGCGGAACGCCGGCTGGCGGCGGACGCCTCCCACCAGCTGCGTACGCCCCTCACCGCCCTCTCCATGCGCCTGGAGGAGATCACGCTCACCGACGACCCGGACACCGTGAAGGAGGAGGCCACGATCGCGCTCACGCAGGTCGAACGCCTCACGGACGTCGTCGAACGGCTCCTCACCAACTCCCGCGACCCGCGCACCGGCTCCGCCGTCTCCTTCGACCTCGACGAGGTCATCCAGCAGCAGCTCGCCGAGTGGCGCCCCGCCTACCGAAGCGCGGGCCGCGCCATGGTGAGCTCCGGCAAGCGCCATCTGCAGGCCGTCGGCACGCCGGGTGCGGTCGCCCAGGTACTGGCCGCCCTGATCGAGAACTCCCTCATGCACGGTGGTGGCACGGTCGCCCTGCGCACCCGCGTCATCGGCAACCAGGCCGTGATCGAGGTCACGGACGAGGGACCCGGCGTCCCGGCCGACCTGGGCGCGCGGATCTTCGAGCGCGCGATCAGCGGCCGCAACTCCACGGGGATCGGCCTCGCGGTCGCCCGCGACCTCGCGGAGGCCGACGCGGGCCGCCTGGAGATGCTCCAGGCGCAGCCGCCGGTCTTCGGGCTGTTCCTGTCCCGGACCCCGCTGAAGAAGACGCAGGGGGACGAGGAGCGGACGGTCCGATAAACGCCCCGAGGGGCGCGATGCTGGATCGGTGTGCCGGCGGAGCGCTCAGCCGACGCGCTGGCGCTGGTTGCGTCGCTCGGGAATCGTCCGTCCCTCCGGGAGGGACGCCGCCTCCGCCTCCTCCAGGAACGACTCGGCGCTGGCCACAGCCTCACGTGCCGGAAGCGTACGGAACACCCACGTACGGTACGACCAGAACCGGAACAGGGTCGCGACACCGATCCCGACGAACTTGAAGATGTTGCTCTGCAGCGGGCTGTCCATGCCGAAGCCGTACGTCGCCGCGTACAGCACACCGTTCTCGATGACCAGTCCGACCGTGCTGAACAGCAGGAACAGCGTCAGTTCCTTCGTACGGCCGCCCTTGTCACGGTCCCGGTACGTGAAGTAGCGGAAGCCGATGTAGTTCGAGCAGATCGCGACGACCGTGGCGACGACACTGGCGCGGACCACCGGGAGGTCGGTCGTGTGGCGCACCAGGTTGAACACGAGCAGGTTGACGAGAAGCCCCGCCGTGCCCACCGCCCCGAACTTCGCCACCTCGGCTGCGAGCTGGTCGAAGCGCTGGCGTACGGCGCTCCGGGGCGCGGTATGAAGCCCGTCGGAACCACCTTTGGAACCACGTTCCATGGTCTGTCGGCCCCCGTCTGTGGGATCGCAGTGTGGGATTTCGTCAACTCAGCCATGCTAACCACCCCCTCCGGGGCTTGCCTGTGCGCATCGGGTCACAGGCGTGTAATCAGGCCGCGGTGGCCGGGCCGATACTCTTGGAGGGTGACGTTCCCTGTAGTCGGCATGGTCGGCGGGGGTCAGCTCGCTCGTATGACACACGAGGCGGGCATCCCGCTCGGCATCAAATTCAAACTCCTCAGCGACACCCCGCAGGACTCCGCTGCGCAGGTCGTCGGCGATGTCGTCATCGGCGACTACCGCGACCTGGACACGCTGCGCGCGTTCGCGCAGGGGTGCGATGTGATCACTTTCGATCACGAGCACGTCCCGACCGAGCATCTTCGGGCCCTGGAGGCGGACGGCATCCCCGTCCGCCCCGGCCCCGACGCGCTCGTTCACGCCCAGGACAAGGGCGTGATGCGAGCGAAGCTCGACGAGATCGGGGTGCCGTGCCCGCGCCATCGCATCGTGCGCGACGTCGAGGACGTGGTGGCCTTCGCGGCCGAGGGGGACGGCTTCCCGGTCGTCCTCAAGACGGTCCGCGGCGGATACGACGGCAAGGGCGTGTGGGTCGTCCGGTCCGCGGCGGAGGCCGCCGACCCCTTCCGGGCCGGCGTGCCGGTCCTGGCCGAGGAGAAGGTCGACTTCGTACGGGAACTGGCGGCGAACGTCGTCCGCTCCCCGCACGGCCAGGCGGTCGCGTACCCGGTCGTCGAGTCGCAGCAGGTCGACGGCGTGTGCGACACCGTCATCGCCCCGGCGCCCGGCATAGCGGAGGAGCTGGCCCTCCAGGCCGGGGAACTGGCCCTGCGCATCGCCAAGGAACTCGGCGTGGTCGGCCACCTGGCCGTAGAGCTGTTCGAGACCCGCAATGACGACGGGTCTTCTGGTGTCCTCGTCAACGAGCTCGCGATGCGCCCGCACAACTCGGGCCACTGGACCCAGGACGGCGCGATCACCAGCCAGTTCGCCAACCACGTCCGCGCGGTCCTCGACCTCCCGCTCGGCGACCCGCGCCCGCGTGCGAAATGGACGGTCATGGCGAACGTCCTGGGCGGCGACTACCCCGACATGTACTCCGCGTACCTGCACTGCATGGCCCGCGACCCGCAGCTGAAGATCCACATGTACGGCAAGGACGTGAAGCCCGGCCGCAAGGTGGGCCACGTCAACACCTACGGCGACGACCTCGACGACGTGCTGGAACGCGCCCGTCACGCAGCCGGCTACCTGAGAGGCACGATCACAGAATGAGCCCCGTTGCAGGCCCCCTCGTGGGCATCGTCATGGGTTCGGACTCCGACTGGCCAGTCATGGAAGCCGCCGCCCAGGCCCTGGACGAGTTCGAGATCGCGTACGAGGTCGACGTCGTCTCCGCGCACCGCATGCCGCACGAGATGATCGCGTACGGCGAGCAGGCCGCCGAGCGCGGGCTGAAGGCGATCATCGCGGGCGCGGGCGGCGCGGCCCACCTGCCCGGCATGCTGGCGTCGGTGACCCCGCTCCCGGTGATCGGCGTCCCGGTCCCCCTCAAGCACCTCGACGGCCTGGACTCGCTGCTGTCGATCGTGCAGATGCCGGCCGGGGTGCCGGTCGCCACGGTCTCCGTCGGCGGTGCGCGCAACGCGGGCCTGCTGGCGGCCCGCATCCTGGCCTCGCACGACGAGGAACTCCTCGGCCGGATGCGGGAGTTCCAGCAGGAGCTGAACGACCAGGCCACCGAGAAGGGCAAGCGGCTGCGCGCCAAGGTCGAGAGCGGCGCGGGCGGCGGCAGCGGCTTCGGCTTCGGGAAGTGACGTCCGTGAGCTCCCTGGAGCAGGCCCGGGAACTCCTGCGCGAGTTCCCGGTCGTCGACGGCCACAACGACCTCCCGTGGGCGCTGCGCGAACAGGTCCGCTACGACCTCGACGCCCGTGACATCGCCACCGCCCAGAACACCCACCTGCACACCGACATCCCGCGCCTGCGCGAGGGCGGGGTCGGTGCGCAGTACTGGTCGGTGTACGTCCGCTCGGACCTGCCCGACGCGGTGCCCGCGACCCTCGAACAGATCGACTGTGTACGTCAGTTGATCGCGCGGTACGGGAACGAGCTGCGCCCTGCCCTGACGGCCGCCGACATGGAGGCGGGCCGGCGAGAGGGCCGTATCGCCTCGTTGACGGGCGCCGAGGGCGGTCACTCGATCGCCAACTCCCTGGGCACCCTGCGGGGGTTGTACGAGCTGGGCGTGCGCTATCTGACCCTCACCCACAACGACAACGTGGCGTGGGCGGACTCGGCGACGGACGAGCCGGGCGTCGGCGGGCTGTCGGAGTTCGGCCGCGAGGTGGTCCGGGAGATGAACCGCCTCGGCATGCTGGTCGACCTCTCGCATGTCGCCGCGACGACGATGCGGCACGCCCTGGACACGTCCGTCGCGCCGGTGATCTTCTCCCACTCCTCCTCGCGCGCGGTGTGCGACCACCCGCGCAACATCCCGGACGACGTACTGGAACGCCTGCCCGCCAACGGCGGGATGGCGATGGTGACGTTCGTACCGAAGTTCGTGCTCCAGGCGGCCGTCGACTGGACGGCCGCCGCGGACGACAACATGCACGCCCACGGCTTCCACCACCTCGCCACGACCCCCGAGGCGATGAAGGTCCACCGGGTCTTCGAGGAGACGAACCCGCGTCCGGTCGCCACGGTCTCGACGGTCGCCGACCACCTGGACCACATGCGCGAGGTGGCCGGAGTCGACCACCTGGGCATCGGTGGCGACTACGACGGCACGGCGTTCACGCCGGAAGGCCTGAACGACGTCTCCGGTTACCCGAACCTCATCGCGGAACTCCTCGACCGGGGCTGGTCGAAGGGCGATCTCGCCAAGCTGACCTGGGAGAACGCGGTGCGCGTGCTGGGGGCGGCGGAGGACGTGGCGCGGGAGGTGCGGGGAAGAAAAGGTCCGTCCAACGCCACGCTGGAGGAACTGGACGGCTGAGGGACCGGTGCCCCCCCCGATCGCGCCGGAGAGACGACCGTCCGAGGGGCTCTGGTGGGGCGTACCCCCGAACGCCCCACCCACCAGGAAGCCCCCTTCCCGCCGTGCGACGGTGACCGTATTGCGATCACGAGGTAGATCACGACGTACGGAGCCCGTCATGGCCGACCTGCAGGACGAACTGCACACCACAGCCGAGATCGGGGAACTCGACCCGCCCCTCCCCTTGCCGGAGCCCGACGACCGCCCCGACGACCACAGCGCGGCGGAACCCGGCTTCGCGCCCGTCTCCGACCCGGACGCCACCCCCCTCGACCGCGCCCACACCATCCTCGCCGCACACCCCGTCGCCGACGGCTACAGCGGCCTGCCCTGGGCGTTGCGGCACCTGCCCTGGTACGACCTGGAGCTCGGTGAGAGCACCGTCGACACCGATGTGCCCCGGCTGCGACGCGGCCACGTGGGCGCGCTGTTCTGGGCGTTGCACCTGCCCGAGGGGCTCGCCGGTGACCGGGCCGTCGGTGCCACCCTGGAGCAGCTGGACCTGGTCAGGACGGTGACCCGGAGCCACCCCGAGGGGCTGCGTCTCGCGAGTACCCCCGGGCAGGTCACCGACGCCCGCAACTGCGGACGGGTCGCTGTCGTCCTCGGGCCCGCCGCGGCCGCCGCGCTCGACGACTCGATCGCCATCCTGCGCGTCCTGCACTCCCTGGGCCTGCGCGTGCTCACCCTCGCCGGCACGTCCTGGGCGAGCGAGGCGGGGCTCACCCGGTTCGGCGAGGAGGTGGTCCGCGAGATGAACCGGCTCGGTGTGATGGCCGACCTCTCGGGTGCCTCCGCGGCCACCATCCACCGCACCGTCACGATCTCCAAGGCCCCGGTCCTGTGCACCCGCTCCGCGGCCCGCGCCCTGCGCCCCCACCCCGCCAACCTCCCCGACGAGACGCTCGCCGAGCTGGGCGCGGCCGGAGGCCTGTGTCTGGTGCCGCTGACGGCCGAGCAGACCGGGCCCTCCGTCCGTGACGTCGCCGACCATCTCGACCACGTCCGTGCGGTCGCGGGCCCGGAGTGTGTCGGCCTGTCCGGCACGTACGACTCCGGCAGCGCCCACCCCCAGGAGCTCGGTGACGCCTCCTGCTACCCGAACCTGATCGCCGAACTCCTGCGCCGCGGCTGGACCGAGCCCGACATCACCCTCCTCACCTGGGCGAACGTCCAACGCGTCCTGCGCGGCGCCGACTTCACGGCCAAGGCGGCCCAGCAGCGCCGGGAGCCGTCGACGGCGCGGATCGCCGAACTGGACGGCTGACCGGCCTCGGCACTCAGGGGTGCTGGATCGGTGCTAGATCCGGCAGAGGCAGAACGGATGCCCCGCCGGGTCCGCGTAGACCCGGAAGGAGCGGGCCCGGTCCTCCGTCTCCAGCGGCTTCGCGCCCAGCGCGAGCACCTCCCGCTCGGCCGCGTCCAGGTCGGCCACGGACACGTCCAGATGGAACTGCTGCGAGGCGTCGGGCGACGGCCACTTCGGGGGTACGTGACCGGGGGCGGCCTGGAAGGCCAGCGTCGGCCCGTCCGGGATCCGCAGGTCGATCCAGTCCTCCTCGGCCTCGGGCGTGCCGCCCAGCAGCTCGGCGTAGAAGGCGGCGAGCACGCGGGGGTCGGGACAGTCCAGGACGACGGACTCGAGCTTGGCGATGGGCATGGCTTCCTCCGTTGTTACCCGTTGACGGGGTTCATACGGTAACGGTTACCGGATGCCCGTGTATAGGAGGTAACGCCAAGAGGTACCGTCACCGGTATGAGCGAGAACGGGTCCGCGCCCGGAGGGCTGGCCCTCGTGGAGGCCCTGGTGAACACCAGGGACCTGGAACTGGGCAGGGACGCGCTGGACACCGCCGAGGGGCGTGCCGCGTTCGGCATCGAGGAGGTCGGCGCGGGAGAACTGGCGGCCGTGAAGGAGCTGCGGGAGTCCCTGCGGGCCGCCTGCCTCGCACACGCCGGGCATCCACCGCACGACGCCGTCACGCCCCTGGGCCAACTGCTGTCCCGCGCGCCGCTGCTGGTGACCGTCGACGAACGGGACGGCTCGGCCCGCCTGGCCGCCGCCGACCAGGGGCCGCTGCTCTCCCGCGTGGCGGCGGCGGTCGCGGAGGCGCTCACCGACGGCACCTGGCTGCGCCTCAAGGCGTGCGAGCTGCCCGAGTGCCACTGGGCGTACTACGACCGCAGCCCCGCCGGGCGACGGCGCTGGTGCTCCATGTCGGTGTGCGGGGCGCGCGCGAAGATGCGGCGGTACCGCGCCAAGTAGGGGGGTGCGCGCGAAGTGGCCGCCCGGGATGTGGAATGCGCTTCCCGAAGCATGGCGGGGGCGTGGAGAATGGGGCGGGCGCCGGTCCGGCCGACTGAGCCTCGGCCGGACCGGCGTCCTTCCCCGGGGCGGACTCCGTCAGCGGGCAGCCGCCCGTCAGGCGGTCGGGCGCCCCATGGCCCGGTACGTCCACCCGGCCCGCCGCCACACCTCCGGGTCGAGGGCGTTGCGCCCGTCCAGGACGAGCCGGTGGGCCACCGCCTTGCCCAGCGCCGCCGGATCCAGCTCGCGGAACTCCCGCCACTCGGTCAGATGCAGTACGGCATCGGCGCCCCGTACCGCCTCCAGGGCCGTGTCGGCGTACGCCAGCGTCGGGAAGAGCCGGCGGGCGTTGGCCATGCCTTTCGGGTCGTACACCGTCACCTGGCCGCCCTGGAGGTGTATCTGCCCGGCGACGTTGAGGGCCGGCGAGTCACGGACGTCGTCCGAGTCGGGCTTGAAGGTCGCGCCGAGCACCGCGACCCGCTTCCCGAGGAACGGACCGCCGCCCAGCGCCTGCCGGGCCAGCTCCACCATCTGGCCGCGCTGGCGCATGTTGATCGAGTCGATCTCGCGCAGGAAGGTCAGTGCCTGGTCCGCGCCCAGCTCACCGGCGCGCGCCATGAACGCCCGGATGTCCTTGGGCAGGCAGCCGCCACCGAACCCGATGCCGGCCCGCAGGAACTTCCTGCCGATCCGGTCGTCGTACCCGATCGCCTCGGCGAGCATCGCCACATCCCCGTCGGCGGCCTCGCAGACCTCCGCCATGGCGTTGATGAACGAGATCTTGGTGGCCAGGAAGGAGTTCGCGGAGGTCTTCACCAGCTCGGCGGTCGGGAAGTCCGTGACGACGAACGGCGTCCCCTCTCCGATCGGCGTGGCGTACACCTCGCGCAGCAGCTTCTCGGCCCGCTCGCTCCGAACGCCGACGACGATCCGGTCGGGGTGCAGCGTGTCCTGAACGGCGAAGCCCTCGCGCAGGAACTCCGGGTTCCAGGCCAGCTCGGCGTCCGCGCCGGCGGGGGCCAGCCCGGAGATCGTCCGGGCGAGCCGGTCCGCCGAGCCGACGGGCACGGTCGACTTGCCGACGACGAGGGCGGGGGCGGTGAGGTGCGGGGCGAGGGACTCGATCGCGGCATCGACGTACGACATGTCGGAGGCGTACTCGCCGTGCTTCTGCGGGGTGTTCACACAGACGAAGTGGATGTCGCCGAAGGCGGCGACCTCGGCCCAGTCCATGGTGAAGCGCAGCCGGCCGGTGGACCCCTCGATCCCCACGACATGCTTGCGCAGCAGCTCTTCGAGCCCCGGCTCGTACATGGGGGCCTGCGCGCGCCGCAGCAGGTCGATCTTCTCCTCGACGACATCCAGCGCCAGCACCTCGAAACCGAGTTCGGCCATGGCGGCGGCGTGGGTGGCGCCGAGATATCCGGTGCCGATCACGGTGATCTTGAGAGCCATGGGTGCTCCTGGGGTATGGCTTCGGGTGCGGCCTGGGGTGTGGTCGTACGTGCGATGGCGAGCATAGTCGGGGCGTTCGGGGGCCTTTCACCGGGCAGATTTCCCCCGTGTTCTCCCCCTGTCGCCAAGCTCACGTATCACTCCCGTGAGCGGGCCCTTAAAATTTGGGTTACTTAACGGTAGTTAGCCTGCGTCACACAGCGTCTTTGGAGCGTGAGAGACCTTGGCCGGATCGGCTGATTTCGACCTGTACCGCCCGTCCGAGGAGCACGACATGCTCCGGGACGCGATCCGCTCCCTGGCCGAGGCGAAGATCTTGCCGTACGCCGCGGCCGTGGACGAGGAGGCCCGCTTCCCCCAGGAGGCCCATGACGCGCTGGTCGCCAACGACCTGCACGCCGTGCACGTACCGGAGTCGTACGGCGGCGCGGGCGCGGACGCGCTGGCGACGGTGATCGTGATCGAGGAGGTGGCCCGTGTCTGCGCCTCCTCGTCCCTGATCCCGGCGGTGAACAAGCTCGGCTCCCTGCCCGTGATCCTCTCCGGCTCGGAGGAGCTGAAGAAGAGGTACATGACACCGCTCGCCAAGGGCGAGGGCATGTTCTCGTACTGCCTCTCGGAGCCCGACGCGGGCTCGGACGCGGCCGGCATGAAGACGAAGGCGGTCCGCGACGGCGACTTCTGGGTCCTCAACGGCGTGAAGCGCTGGATCACCAACGCGGGCGAGTCCCAGTACTACACGGTCATGGCCGTGACCGACCCCACCAGGCGCAGCAGCGGCATCTCGGCGTTCGTCGTCGAGAAGTCCGACGAGGGCGTCTCCTTCGGGGCCCCGGAGAAGAAGCTCGGCATCAAGGGCAGCCCGACCCGCGAGGTCTACCTGGACAACGTTCGCATCCCGGCCGACCGCATGATCGGCGAGGAGGGCACCGGCTTCGCCACCGCGATGAAGACCCTGGACCACACCCGCGTCACGATCGCCGCGCAGGCGCTGGGCATCGCGCAGGGTGCCCTCGACTACGCCAAGGGGTACGTCAAGGAACGCAAGCAGTTCGGCAAGCCGATCGCCGACTTCCAGGGCATTCAGTTCATGCTGGCCGACATGGCGATGAAGCTGGAGGCGGCTCGTCAGCTGACGTACTCGGCGGCGGCGAAGTCGGAGCGGGGTGACGGCGACCTGACCTTCTTCGGGGCTGCCGCGAAGTGCTTCGCGTCGGACGTGGCGATGGAGGTCACCACGGACGCGGTCCAGTTGCTGGGCGGCTACGGCTACACCCGTGACTACCCGGTGGAGCGCATGATGCGCGATGCGAAGATCACACAGATCTACGAGGGTACGAACCAGGTCCAGCGGATCGTGATGGCCAGGAACCTGCCGTAACCCCATACAGACGTCCGCCCCTGCCCATCGGGCAGGGGCGG
>NZ_JAVFVX010000210.1:0-5881 GCF_033441795.1 Streptomyces sp. ADMS
GGCTTCCCAGCGGCTGTCCTTGCGCTGGTAGACGGTTCCGTCGCCGTTGGCGCGGCTACGACGGGAGACGGGGGTGTCGCGGGGTGTGGTCATCAGGCGGCGGCTTCCTGGTCGAGGCGGGTGCGGATGAAGTCGGTGAGGGCGTGGGTGGGGATGCGGCGGGCGCGGCCGAGGGTGATCGAGGCGAGTTGGTGGGTGCGGAGGAGGTCGTAGACGGCGGTGCGGCCGAGTTGGAGGCGGGCCATGACCTGGGGGACGGTGAGGAGTTCCGTGCCGGCGGTCACGTGACGGCCCCCGGCCGGTCAGCACCGGTCAGCCGACCAGTGGAGTGACCGACCAGGTGACCGGCGGAGTGGTCAGCGCGGTCACTGGAGCGCTTCGAGCGCCGGGTTCGGGTTGGTTGTTCGGGTCGGGTCTGCTGTGTTGCGGTCAGGAGGTCGAGGTGTTCGTGTTCGGGTAGGAGGCCGGTTCCGGCGTACCGCCAGTGGGAGATGACCAGCGTGGTGTCCGAGTCCACGCGTTGACCGGCGCTGTTGCGGTGACCGGGACGGTGACCGGCGGTCAGGTCGGTGGAGTGCTCGGCCTGGTCACCGATCGGACTGTCGCCCGCCTGACCGGCCTGCGTCTCCGCCGACGCCGACGCCGACGCCGACGCCGACGCCGGCGGTGGGGTTGGGGTTTGGGTGTCGGGTCGGCTGGTTCGCCAGGTGGTGCGTTCGGCTCGGAGGTGGGTGAGGGTGGTGGAGTAGTGGCGGGTGCGGGTGGAGAAGTGGCCTCGGAAGCCGAGCATGTGGGCCCATTGCCGCAGGCGGAGGTGGGCGTGCCGTCGCTTGGTGGCGAGGTGCCAGGCGGTGTGGATCAGGAGGCGGGCGTGGTCGGTGATGTCGTGGGTGGCGAGTTCGGCGAGGAGTCGGAGGCGGCGGTCGAGGGTGCCGGTGGTGGTCTCGGCTCCCTTGGTGGCGTACTTGGCGATGTAGGCGGCGACATGCCGGTCCGTGACCGGGCTGCCACCGGTGAAGTCCGTGCTGCGGATCGCGCGGACGTCGGTCTGCCGCCCGAACCGGAACACCAATCGCCCCGCCCGATCTGAGACTTGAGGCTGGGACGCGGGGATGTCCCCGGTGGGCTGCGGTTGCTTCGGCGGTTCCCCCTTGTGGTGGACGCGGGTGCGTGTGGCGGCGGCTCGGACGGCGTGGTCGAGGAGCCCGGTGGTGGCCCAGGCGGGTGGGGTGCTGGTGGGGCCGGTGGGCCCGTCGAGTCGGATGACGGCGTGGAAGTGGACCTGGCCCCGTTTCTGGTACTCGGCGACCTTGGCGTAGGAGAGCGTGGCGTGGTGGCGCAGGGTCCGCTGCGTCAGTCCGGCGGCCTTGGCGATCTCGCGTCGCAGGTGGGTGGTGAAGCGGGCCCACAGTGCCGGAGCGTGCGCGTTCCACAGCACCGCGCCCGTGTAGTCGTAGTGCTCGGAGTCGAGCGGGGTGCCCAGCAACCGGTCGTTGTCGGGGTGGGTATGGCCGCAGTGGCAGCGGCCGGTGTCGGGCTGGTTGTGGACGGGGCCGAAGCCGGGGGCGGTGAGGGTGGCGAACACGCGCGGGTGTGCGGCCACGCTGGTGGGGACTGTTTTGCCGCCGCGTAGTCCGGCGGCGATGAGTTGGTAGGTGTCGTAGCGGTAGACGGTGGAGCAGGCGGGGCAGCGGGTGGCACGGCGGTTGCCGCAGCGGACCAGCAGTTCGCCCGCCGGGAGTCGGCCGGAGTCGAAGTGGTGGAGGATCTCGCCGGTGGCGGTGTGGAGGTGGGTGCGGTGCCCGGTGAGGCGGATCGGGTGCGCGCAGCCGCCGAGTCCGGCTATCTGCCGTGTGAGGGGTGCGAGTTGGCCGGTGGCGGCGAGTTTCGCCAGCTTGGCGGTGAGCCTGGCGCGCCGCTCCAGCGCCGACCGCCCTGTCGCCGCAGAGGCGGTGACGTTCGCCGGGTAGGGCGGCGTGGTGAACGCCGGCGACGAGGGACGCGAGGCGGCTGGAACGGTCGCGGGGTACGGGAGTTGGAGCTGTGCGGGCATGCGGAATGGGGCCTTTCGGCGGGAGCGCGGAAGCGGTACGGCGCGGGGTGACGTGGGCAGGCCGAAGTGATCGGCTCACAGGGGAACGGGGGCGCCTCGGAGTTGGGCGCGGGGGCCGGACCAGTAAGGGCTGGTCGGCGGGGCGCGGTGTTGATCACCAACGGGTGCGTGACGTTAACATCGGCTCACAGGTGCATTCAAGTGCATCCCTCCTCATTCCTTTCTGTGGGCGGCGGAACGCGGGTAGTGTGGGGCCGGTTTCCCGGTTTGGACGGGCCGGAAATAGCTGTTAGACGGCACGGAAGGCGGCGGGGTGGCGGGCGTAAAGGCGACGCGGCGCGGGCGCAAGCCGATGGGCGGCGGCGGGGTGCAGCTGACGTTCGAGGTCATCGCCGAGACCCTGCGGGAGCAGATTCGCTCCGGCGGGCTGCGGCCGGGGGATCCGCTGCCGACGCAGGCCGTGCTGATGCGGGAGTTCGGGGCTTCCAGCCTGACCGTGCAGAAGGCCATGACCCTGCTCAAGCAGGAGGGGTGGGCGGTCTCCCGTCCCGGTAAGGGTGCCTTCGTCGCTCACTACGACCACACCAAGGACGAAGGCCCGGCGGAGGCGAGTACTCCTGCGGGCGGGACCGCGGCCCGCGTTGAGGCGTTGGAGCAGGCGCTGGCCGAGGCCGTCGAGCAGCTCGCCGAACTCCGCGCCCGTGTCGAGTCCCTGGAGACGAGAGACCGCTGACCCCCTTGCCGGGTGGGGGGCGGAGGGCTGGGGCGGAGGGCGGTGCGTTCAGATTTTCTCTACGAGGTTCAAGGCGGGCCCCGCCCGTCTGAACCGGCCGAACATCGCCGACCGACCCACCGTCGGGCGAGCAGCCGACGCTCGTGCCGAGTGTCGGCGGGCTGCCGGTCCCGGGCGTGAGCGGGGCTCAACCTGGCACCGCCGGGAGCAAGTTGTGGGCGCGGAGTCCTTGCGCGTCGCACGGCAAGTTGTCGCCCACGACCGTCCTACGGCCGGATCGCAGGCACATGGCCGACCAGGGGGCCGACCCTCACGCCCGCCGCCGGACTTGCCGAGGGCGGTGGTCGGCGTTGCCTCCGGCGGGGAGCGAAGCTCCCGGCCGCCCGTCGGGGGCCGACTTCTCCCGCCCCGGCCCCGCGCCGCCAGACTGGGCGACGCACCAGCCCGGCCGTACGCTGCCTCTCCCGCTCGGGCCCGATCCTGCCGAAAGAAGCCGACCCTGCGCCGCCTCGGCAGGCTGCCGCTGGTTTGCGGGCGGCGCCGTGCCATCAGGACGAAGGGGGAGTACCGGGCGCGTGCGACGCTGGAGCGGCTGCGGTCGCGGCGACGGCACACGACCTGAAGTACGAAGTCGCGCTCTCGCACCCCATGCCATATATCATCGGCGCTATGGACAGTGGGCGGTACTCGATCGAGATCGAGCCGGAGGTGCGGCTGTGGCTGGCGAACATTCCCGCTCATCACTACAAGCAGGCCGAACGCGTCGCCGACCTGCTCGCCGAGCAGCCCACCACGCTCGACGAACCGCACTCCCGCCACCTGGGCGGCAAGCTCCGCGAGCTGCGCTTCCGCCTGGGCGATGCCCATCAGCGGATCACCTACTGGCTGGCGCCCGGCCGACGTGTCGTGCTGCTCACCGTGTTCCGCAAGACCAAGATGCGCGAGCAGGCCGAAGTGGACCGCGCCCACGCCGCACAGCGATTGTGCGAGGCAGAGCATGAAGCCGCCGCCGAGCACGACCTCTACAGCCGCAACCTCAAGGAGAACCGATGAACCACAGCGAATGGAGGACCCGTCGCCACCGCCAGCTGCTGGGCGAACACCTGGACGCTGACCCCGAGTACGACCGTGTCTACGAAGAGGCCGGCCTCGCCATGACGTTGGGCAAGGCCGTCTACGACCGGCGTAAGCAGCTGGGTCTGAGCGAGGCCGATCTCGCTGAGCGCATGCACGTCGACGTCGATGACATCGAAGGCATCGAGACGGCCACCGAGCTGCCGCCCATCGCGGTCATCATGCGCCTGGCCCGCGCACTGGACCTCACGGTGGACGTGCACCTCGCCGGCGGAGACGAGCCCACCGTCACCATCGTCGCCCCAGCGGCCTGAGGCGGGGAGGAACCATGCAGGACCCGCCTTCCGCGCTCGCCCGTGAGCTCGGGCAACTCGTCCACGACCGGCGCATCGAGCTCGGGCTGTCCCAGGCCGAACTGGCCGAGCGGTGCGGGATGAAGCAGCCGCAGATCTCCCGCTTCGAAGGCGGCGGGACCGTGCCCACGCTTCCCCTCCTGCGCCGCCTGGCTCAGGCTCTCGGCGCCGACCTGACCATCAGCCTCACCCCGCACGACAAAGCCGCTTGACACGCATTCGGAATTCCTGGAATTCCCCAGGCGGTGTAGACCACTGACGGCAGTAGTGACGGCAACACCAGCAGATTCCAGCGCACGAGCACGAACATCCGGCGACTGTCAAATCTCCCGCTGACCGGCAAACTTGCAGGTAGGAGCGGCCTGGCCTGCACACGTACTATGTGGTGGCGGGTGCCACCCCCGTACTGGTTCACAATTGCGGAACGGGTCCCCGAGATGGTGCAGGTCTGGGTCCAGATGAACTCATGTCGAAGGCAGAAGGGCTTCGAGATGAGTACGCCGGAGAAATGGCCCAGCTCTCCAATAGGAAGAGGCCAGCCACTGTCACGGCTGGATACAATTCGGAGACCGGACAGTACGCCGCAGGTGCATCGTCTAAGGGTGTCTGCGCAGAGACTTGCGTTGTCAACCAGCTCGGAGGCGACCCGTCGAAGATTGTATTCACTGCTGCCGTAAGGCCTCGGACTGGGGCGCCGATCAATATCTGCGTCTCATGCGAAGGCCAGTTCGGACGTAGTGGGTTCAAGGGGGCGGGTACAGTGTTCGATTCAGACGTATTGAGACTCTTCGATGAATAACGCTTAAGGGTGGTTGGGGCCGATATGGACCTTGAACTGAGACGGCATTCCTGGGGATCACTCCAAGGGGTCTCTGGTGATGCTCGTATACTCGGGGATGCCCTCTGGGACCTTTCCCGCGCTGACAGCCGGGAGGTTGCGGTGGGCGCTGCGTGCCGGGTAGAGCAGGTCGCATTTGCGCAAGGACTTCTATGTGAAGCCTCGACCGCCTTGGCGTCTAGTCTCGTTCATTGTCTATGGCGCTGCTCGGACTATTCTGAAGATCTAATTCTAGGGCTTCTCTCGGATATTTCGGCCGCCGTGGTGAGCGAGGAGGATCCGGGCGTATACGGCCCGGCGTCCGAAGCGGAGTGCATGAAAGAGATCAGCCTTGGATATCCGGCCTACGTTGAGATTCTTGAAACGAGCGCAACGCTTGATTCTCGTACGGCTTGTATCGACCTAATTCTCATGTGTGGGCTATTTAGTAGCGAGCTTAGGTCTCGGTCCGTATATTTCCTGGAGAGTGCTCAAGGGCTAGCCGGGCTAGAGGGGAATCTAGGCCTAATTTCTGCCTCGATTGAAGAATTGCGAGACGCTGGCTAATTTTCTCGGAATGTTCGAGACATCTCCGATGGTAGGGGTGGTGTCGATGTTCAGGGATGAGCAGACTGATCTCCGCCGGATTTGATTTCGCCGAGGATCTGCCGAAGGCCCGCCGGACTGCTTCCGGCGGGCCTTCGGGGCTTTGACGGCAACGGTGACGGCAACGGTGACGGCAACGTCAGTAGACGACGGCTGCGATGGGTGGGTCTTCAGGGTCGTCGTCGGCCTGGTACTACAGCCTCAGGTCTTGTGACTGGTGATCGGTGCTGATCGTTGTCCGGTCA
>NZ_JAVFVX010000211.1:0-5808 GCF_033441795.1 Streptomyces sp. ADMS
CAGCACCGCCTCCGACGTCAACCCCCGAAGGACTTACGGCGCGAACCACTTAGCGGCGCGGGCACGCACCTGGCGCTTGAAGTTCCTACGGGCTGTCATCGCGGCCTTCCACGCCTTGAGCGACGGTTCCCCAGCAACCTCGCCCGAGGCGATCGGGCTGCGACAACGGCCTGAGACGCTGGTCCCTTTGCCTCCGATGGGAGACCGCGCTGGGGGCGGTCGCGAGAGGTTCGGCGTAGGCCACGCAGTCGGTCATGATGCCGTCGGTCGCGAGTTCCGTCAACATCCTTCAACACGTCCAGCGCACCGTCGAAGTGCCGGCGGCCCAAGGCGCAGGGCCGGATGACCGGCGGGCGGGTCGTGGAGAGCGCGGCCGAACGGCGCTCCCTGTGGCGGGTCCGTGAGGACGGAGCCGGCCTGGCCGCCCGCCTCGTCGATGGCGGGGAGTCCTGGCCCGGCTGGGAGGACTCGGCGGTCGCGCCCGAAAACCTCGCCGGCTACCTGCGGGACTTCCGCGAGCTGCTCGCCTCCCACGAACTCACCGGTGTGATGTACGGGCACTTCGGCGCGGGGTGCGTCCACGTGTGCATCGACTTCGACCTCGCCACGGACGAGGGCCGCACCGCTGCCCGTCGCTTTCTGTACGAGGCCGCCGCCCTGGTCGTCGCGCACGGCGGGACTCTTTCCGGTGAGCATGGCGACGGGCGGGCGCGCGGTGAGCTGCTGGAGGTCATGTACAGCCACCGGATGATCCGGGCCTTCGCCGCCTTCAAGGAGGTCTTCGACCCCGAGGGGCTGCTGAACCCGGGTGTCATCTTGGCTCCGGCCCCGCTCGACGCCGATCTCGCGCTGCACCAGATCCAGCCCCTGGCGACTGAGTTCACCTTCCCGCACGACGAGGACGGCTTCGCCGGCGCGGCCCGCCGCTGTGTCGGCGTCGGCCGCTGTCGCAGCGACGCGGGCGGTGTGATGTGCCCCAGCTACCGGGCCACGGGGGAGGAGAACGACTCCACCCGGGGCCGGGCCCGCCTCCTCCAGGAGATGGTGCGCGGCGAGACCGTCCAGGACGGCTGGCGCTCGACCGAGGTCCGCGACGCCCTCGACCTGTGCCTGTCCTGCAAAGCGTGCTCCAGCGACTGCCCGGTCGGCGTCGACATGGCCACCTACAAGGCGGAGTTCCTGCACCAGCACTACAAGGGCAGGCTCAGACCCCGCTTCCACTACTCGCTCGGGTGGCTGCCGCTGACCTCAGCCTTTGTCGGCTACGCCGCCCGACCCCTCAATGCCGTGCTGCGCGGACCGCTCGGCAAGCTGCTCGCCCGCCTCGGTGGCGTGACCACACAGCGCAGGATCCCGGCCTTCACCTCCCGGCACGCCCTGCGCAGGGTCCTGCGCAACACGAAGACCGGCGAGTCGCCGAAAGCCCTGCTCTTCGTCGACAGCTTCACCCGCGCCTTCCGGCCCGAGGTGGCGGGAGCCGCAAGCCGTGTCCTCGCCGACGCGGGAATCCCCTGCACGGCGGAGGACGGCCTGTGCTGCGGTCTGACCTGGGTCAGCACCGGCCAACTGTCCGTGGCCCGCAGGATCATGGCCCGTACGGTCGCTCACCTCGACAACGGCGACGAGCGGCCCATCATCGTGGCCGAACCGAGCTGCGCCGCCGCGCTCAAGCGCGACGTGCCCGAGCTCCTCGGGACGGACGCCGCCCGTCAGGTCGCGGACCGCGTCCACACCTTCACGGCCGCCCTGAACGACCTGGCCGCCCCGAACTGGAACCGACCGGAGTTGCCGGACAACGTCGTCCTGCAGACCCACTGCCACGAGTACGCCACCTTCAAGGGCAGCCGCCCAGCCGACCTGCTGCGCCGACTGGGTGTGGGCAGGGTTGACGAGGCCGAGGGCTGCTGCGGACTCGCCGGGAACTTCGGCTTCGAGGAGCAGCACTACGGCACCTCGATGGCCGTCGCCGACCTGGCCCTCAAACCCACGCCACGCCGGGCCGGTCGTACGGCACGGTCGGCGCGTTCGGTCACGTCTGCGCCGCAGTCACCGAGTCCGAGTCCGGGGCCGGGCCGCCGCCCCGCTCGCTGCTCTGAACTCCACCACGTCGCTGACCTGGGGAGTTGAGGCACCAAAGTGCAATTGACCGGTGATGCCGGGGCGCGCCAACTCTTTTGGCCGGAAGGGCAGTCCGACGGCTTGCGACTCCCGGGTGTCGAAGGGCGGGACCCAGGGACTCTGGGTCCCGCCCTTCGGGTTCAGGGCCGGTGTGACGCCGGGGCCGCTTCGCGTTGGTGGGCGGTCAGTTGCAACAGTCGCAGCCGGGACGGCATCCGCAGGCGTCCGTCTCCTGAGGTCTGGCGGGGACCGCGGCGGCCGGGGGCGCGCAGCAGCCCTTGCCCTGCCAGGCGTCGCGGCCTTCCTTGACGGCGATGGCGGCGATGACCAGGGCGGCGATGGGGTCGGCCCAGGACCAGCCGAGGGTGGCGTTGAGGACCAGGCCGAGAAGGAGCACGGCGGACAGGTATGTGCACAGGAGCGTCTGCTTGGAGTCGGCGACCGCGGAGGCGGAGCCGAGTTCGCGGCCCGCGCGGCGCTGGGCGGCGGACAGGAACGGCATCACCGCGAGGGAGAGGGCGGCGATGACGATTCCGGGGATGGAGCGCTCGGCGTCGCCGGTGCCGGTCAGGGCGCGGACGGCGTCGAAGGTGACGTACGCCGCGAGGGCGAAGAAGGAGACGGCGATGATGCGCAGGGTGCGCTGCTCGCGCGCCTCACGTGCGGCGTGGTCGCGGGCGGAGAACTGCCAGGCGACCGCGGCGGCGGAGGCGACTTCGATGATCGAGTCGAGGCCGAAGCCGATCAGGGCGGTGGAGGAGGCGAGGGTGCCGGCGGTGAGGGCGACGATCGCCTCGATGACGTTGTAGGTGATCGTGGCCGCGACCAGCAGGCGTATCCGGCGGGTGAGCGCGTCGCGGCGGGCCGAGGAGGGACCGAGGGATATCGATATCTCGGCGGTCATGGTCAGCAGCAGCCCTTCTCGTCGGCGTCGACACAGGTGCGGTCGGTCTCGACGGCCACCATGGCGGTGCGCAGGTCGTCCAGCGCGTGGCCGAGACGTTCGTCAGCCAACTCGTAGCGGGTACGGCGGCCGTCGGGAACGGTGACGACCAGGCCGCAGTCGCGCAGGCACGCCAGGTGGTTCGACAGCCGGGTGCGGGAGATGCCGAGCGCGTCGGCGAGGTCGGACGGGTAGGCCGGAGCGTCGCGCAGCGCGAGCAGGATGCGGCAGCGGATCGGATCGGCGAGTGCGCGGCCGAACCGGGCCAGCACCTCGATGTCGGAGGCAACAGTCAGCACACCACTACAGTACATGGATGCCTGAATTCAGGAATCCGTGGATTGTTCTGCTGGTCCAGGCCTTCCCTGAACTCAACCGTCCCTTCGCCAACTCGAAGGAGACAGGCAGTGAGCTCCGGGCGGCACGTTTCACCCTCGGTGTTGTTGCGCTACCGAGGTCGTTTCCCTGTCGCGCTGCCGCTGTGGGCTCAGGTGTCCTGCGGGGTGGTGGCCGGCTTCGATATCGGGGTGGTCGCGGCGATCATGGGCGTGGCCGGGGGCGAGCTGCTGATCCCGGCGATCGTGCTGCTGTTCCCGGTGGACATCAAGAGGGCGGGTAGCCTCTCGCTGCTGGTGTCACTGCCGACCATGCTGGTGGTCTTTGCCCGCTGCAGCCGTGACGGCAGCTTCGCGGTGCTGGGCGCCAATCGGCGCTTGACCCTGGCCAGCTGGGAGCCGGGGAAGCGGTCGGCGAGCAGGTCGATGACGGCCCGGACGCCGGGATCCGGTAGGTAGGGAAGGACGGCTTCGGTGGCGAAAAGGTATGGGCCGCCGGAGTGCGCGGTGACGGTGTCCGCCCATGCCTGGTCCGTCACCGACGCGGCGATCATCGTGCGGTGTGGGGTGTCGGTGCAGAAGGTGCGGCAGCTCGATCACGTCGGGCAGGTCGAGGTCGAACCGGCGGGCCCGGCCGTTGTCGGTGCGTTCGTGGCGGGTGTTGAGGCCGGTGCCGATCTCCACCATGGTTCCGGTGGGATGTTCGGCGAGGAAGGCTGCCGCCCAGCGGTCGAACAGGGTGGTGCGCAGGACCGTGCCGAGCAGCATCGGCAGGCCGTCGAAGCGGGCGAAGTCGTAGTCGATCGCCGCGACGAGTTCCTCGGCGACGGGGTCGCGCAGGACCGCCTCGCTCTTGCGGTTCTCCACCGCCCGGCCGTACAGCGGGATCAGCAGGGTTTCCTGGACCGTGCCCAGGCGTACGTCGCGCTCGGTCATGACCGCCTCCGCAGTCTTCCGCGGGTGCGACGACGCTATATGAAAATGGGATCCATTAACAGGAGTCCGGCGCCGTCCTGCTGTGACGGCGCCGGACTACTCCTGTGCGTGCCGGATGGCGTCCAGCACGATATGGGCGATGTGTTCGTCGGTGAGGTGGTACCGGATCTCGCGGGCCTGGCGGCGGGTCTTCACGATGCGGGAGTTGCGCAGGACCCGCAGATGCTGCGAGACCAGCGGCTGGCTCACCCCGAGAGCGGCGACCAGTTCGTGGACGTACTTTCCGCCCTCGGACAGCTCGCGCACGATGCCGAGACGGACGGGCGAGGCCAGTGCCTTCAGCAGGTCGCTGGCGGCCTCCAGGGCGCGTAGCGGCTCATCCGCCGGGGCTGCCGCGGGAGGCGGTGTCATCGTCACATGCATACATTAGCAAGTGACAATGATTTCCGGTCCGGCTCGAGTCGCCGGACTCGGATCCGGGTCAGTGGTCGTCCCAGTGGCCGTCGTGCGCGGCGTGACGGTGGCCGTCGTGCACGTAGTCCACATGGTCCTCGTGCGGCACGGCCACATGACCGCAGCCCTCGACGTGCTGGTGGTCGTGACCCTCGTGCGTGGTGTGGCCGGCGCTCGCGCACTCGTCGACGTGGCCCTCGTGGGTCGTGTGGATGTGGCCGTCGTGTGCGTAGTCGGTGTGGTCGCCGTGCGGGATGGCGACGTGGCCACAGCCCTCGCCGTGGCTGTGCGTGTGGTTGTCGTGCGTGCGGTGCTCGGTGGCGGTGGCCATGTGCTGCTCCTCGTGCTGCTCTCCGGGCGCCTGCGGCTCGTGCTCCGCAGGCCGTGCGTGGCCACATTAGCATATGGCAATTCACGCATGTGTGGCTCGAAGTCCACCTGCTGGGGGCGCGGTTCGCTTCCGTGGGTCGGGTCGACCGCCGGTCGGATCGTCAGCCGGGGTCCCGCACGCCGAGCCGCAGGTGTTCGACGTGGCGGACCGTTTGGTGAGGTGCTGTGCCACGTGGTCTTCGTAAAAGCGGTAGACGGTACGGCGGTCGTCGCGCCGTCCGGTGGCCAGGCCCAGGGTGCGCAGCAGCCGCAGATTTGTGGGTGACCTTGGACTGCTCCATCCCCACTCGGCATGCAGGGCGCTGCCGGGCTCCTGGTGGTCCTAGCGGGCCGGTTGGACTTGGTCGGGGGCGAGCAGGGCGTGCCGCAGGTCGTCCTCGGTGATTTGGTCGGCGGGCTGGTGCAGGGTCCAGCGGCGGGCCGCGCCGTCCATGGGGAGGGCGGCGACGGTGGTCTCCACCGGTGGGCAGCCGGGATCGGTGCAGGTGAGTTGGCGGATCACGACGGCGGCGGTGTCGTCGTCGAGACCGAGCAGGGTGCGCATGGTCTCCTTCAGCTCGCGCAGCTGCGGGCTTTGCTGGCGCTGATCAACCGCACGGTCGTCGCCGAGGGCGGCCCCGAACTCCTCGCCGA
>NZ_JAVFVX010000212.1:0-5806 GCF_033441795.1 Streptomyces sp. ADMS
TGCGGCGACGCGGCCGTGCTCGGTGCTCCGGGCGGCTGTTCCTGCGGGTCCAGCGCATTGCGCAGCAGAGTCCCCGCACCCGACAAAGGTCTGCCGCGCGCAGCGCTACGCACCAGACGGCGGATAAGAGGGCCGCGCCGGCACCCGCGGCCCTTCCGCGACCGGCGGCGCCCCCTGCGCCCCCGGCGAGGGCAACGCAGGCAACGCGCCCTCATAGAGCCACGCGGCGAACAACTCGTCCAACGGCTCCGCAGCGAACCGGGAGACATACGCCGTGAACGTACCCGTACTCACCGACCCACCCCGGTGCAGTCCGGCCCACCCCCGGAGCATCCGGAAGAACGCCTCGTCACCCAGCGCACACCGCACCGCATGCACGGTCAGCCCGCCCCGCTGATACAACCGGTCGTCGAACATCAGCTTGCGCCCGGGATCGGCCAGCCGCAGATCCTGCGGCTGCCCCGACAGCAACCGATGGGCCACCGCGGCGAGTTGCTGCGCACTGCGCCCCCCGGACCGCTCGGACCACAGCCACTCCGCGTACTTGGCGAACCCCTCGTTCAGCCATATGTGCCGCCAGTCCGCGATGGACACACTGTTCCCGAACCACTGGTGGGCCAGCTCGTGCGCGACCAGCCGCTCCGAACTCCGCGCCCCGTCCACATGGTTGGCGCCGAACAGCGACAACCCCTGTGCCTCGACGGGCACATCGAGTTCCTCCTCGGTCACCACGACCGCGTACTCACCGAACGGATACGGCCCGAACAGCTCCTGGAACAGCTCCATCATCGCGGGCTGGCGCGCGAAGTCCCGGGAGAACTCGGGGAGCAACTCCGCCGGAATATGCCCGTGTTGGGGCACGCCGCCCAGTCCCGGGTCGCCCAGCAGCACGGTCTGGTACTTGCCGATGGACAGCCCGACGAGATAACTCGACGTGGGCGCGGACTGCTCGTACACCCACGTGGTGGTCGAGGCCCTGGCCGTCCGGGTCAGCAGCCGCCCACCGGCCACCACCGAGTACGCGGACGGCGTCGTGATCGAGATCTGGTAGGACGCCTTGTCGGCGGGCCGGTCATTGCACGGGTACCAGGAGGGCGCCCCGACCGGCTGGCTGGCCACCAGCGCCCCGTCCTCCAGCTCCTCCCAGCCGATCCCGCCCCAGGGGCTGCTGACCGGCTTGGGATTGCCCGCCCAGTGCACCTCGACAGTGAACGCGGCCCCGGCCCGCAGCGGCTTCGCGGGACGGACGCGCAGCCGGCCGCCCCGGTGCGTGTAGTGCGCGGCCTTGCCGTCCACCCGTATCCGGCCGATCTTGAAGTCGCCCAGGTTCAGCTGGAACTCGGCAAGCGGGGACCGGCCCGCTATGGCGTTGATGCGGGCCGTGCCCGCCAGGCGGTTCGGGCCGGGGCGGTAGTCCAGCGCGAGTTCGTACCGGTGCACCCGGTAACGGGCGTCACCGTTTGCCGGAAAGTACGGGTCCGAACCCACGGTCTGCTGAACGCTCACTGCTGAGTCTGCTCCCTGCGCTGTGCTCGTACGTGGTGCCGGAGACGAACCCACCCCCGCTCCGGTACCCGAACGAGCCGCGCGCACCGCCTTCAGGAACGCCATGACTCGATCGGGTTGCCCAGCCAGCGGGTGTCGTCGGGAACGGACTCCGCCGCCATGACCAGCGACGCGGGACCCAGAGTGGACCGGGCCCCGACCGTGGAGCCGGGCAGGACGATCCCGCCAGGACCCAGCGTCGCGCCCTCACGGAGGACCACAGTATCCGTCCGCAAGATCCGGTCGTGGAAGAGGTGTGTCTGGAGCACGCATCCCCGGTTCACGGTGGCCCCGTCCCCCAGGGTCACCAGGTCGGTCTCGGGCAGCCAGTAGCTCTCCACCCAGACCCCCTTGCCGATGTGCGCGCCGAGCCCCCGCAGCCACGCCGACATCACCGGCGTACCCGGCACGGAACCGGCGAGCCACGGCACGGCGACGACCTCGACGAAGGTGTCCGCCAGCTCGTTGCGCCACACGAACCCGCTCCACAGCGGATGCTCACCGGCGCGGTGGCGCCCCACGAGCACCCACTTGGCGACGATGGACAGAACACAGGCGAGCGCGCCGACCCCGAGCAGTACCAGCCCGCCCACCAGCCAGAACCACCCGCCGAGCACGCTGAACACGGCGACCGTCAGCACGGCCAGCCCTGCCGAGCAGAACACCGGCACGATCCGGAACAGCTCCACCAGGGCCCGCGCCCAGAGCAGATGCGCGGGCGGATCGTACGTACGGCTCTGATCGCCGCCGCTCGCCGACCGGGGCAGCTTCATCGGCGGGAGCCCCAGGTACGAACTGCCCTTCTTGGCCTTCTTCGGCGTGGCCGACAGGACCCCGACCAGCCCGCCGTCGGGCACCGACCGGCCCGGCGCGGTCATCCCGGAGTTGCCCAGGAAGGCCCGGCGCCCGATCTCGGCCCGCCCGATCCGCAGCCAGCCACCGCCGAGCTCGTACGGCGCGGTCAGTGTGTCGTCGGCCAGGAAGGCGCCCTCGCCGACGGTCGTCAGACTCGGCAGCGCCAGTACGGTCGACACCTCGGCGCCGCGCCCGATCCGCATCCCCAGCAGCCGCAGCCACACCGGGGTGATCAGCCCGGCGTACAGCGGGAACAGCGTCTCGCGGGAGCGGTCCATGAGCTGCGTGACCGTCCAGGCCTGCCACCCGATGCGGCTGTGCGTGGGATGGGTACCCTCGCGCAGGCCCAGACTCAGCAGCCGTACGGCGATCAGCAGCATCAGCGCGTACGCCAGGCCGAACGCCAGTGTGGCCGGCACCAGCGCGAGCGCGACGCCCCGCAGAGCGGTCCCGAGCCCGGCGTCCGGGTCGACGAACGCGCCCGTGACCAGCAGTGCGACCGCACCCGCCAGCACCGGCAGCGCACTCAGCGCGAACCCGGTGATGCCGTACATCGCCCGCCAGGCGCGCCCGCGCTGCGGACGCTCCTTGGGCCAGTTCCGCTTGGCCTTGCCCAGCTTGACGGCCGGTGCCCCGGCCCACCGCTGCCCGGTCGGCACCGTCCCGACGACCGCTGAACCCGGCGCCACCTCGGCCCGCTTGCCGACGCGCGCCCCCGGGAAGAGCAGGCTGCGCGTCCCGACCACAGCGCCGGCGCCCACCTTGACCTGCCCGATCTCCAGCCGGTCCCCGTCCAGCCAGTGCCCCGACAGGTCCACCTCCGACTCGACGGCCGACCCACGCCCCAGCTTGAGCATCCCGGTGACCGGCGGCAGCGAGTGCAGGTCGACGTCCGCCCCGACCTTGCCGCCCAGTGCCCGCGCGTACCGCTCCAGCCACGCCCCGGTCAGTGAGGTCGCCCCGCTGAACTCGGCGAGCCGCTCGGCGGTCCACAGCCGCAGATGCACACTCCCGCCGCGCGGATACCGGCCCGGCTTCACGCCCCGCAGCAGCAGCCGCGCCCCACCGGCCGCGAGGGCGAGCCGCCCGGGCGGCGAGAAGAACACGGCGGCGCCGGCGGCCACCGCCCACCACGATGTGGCAGGCGCCCACGGGTAGGCCCCGAACCAGTGCAGTACGTTCCCGGCGGCGGCCAGTGCGACCGCCCACCGGAGCCCGAGCAGGGTGAACAGCGGCACCAGCAGCACAAGCTGAACGGCCTTGGCGCGCAGGGGGACCGGCGCGATGACCCGTCCGCTGGTGTCGTCCTGCGCGGACTCCTCCAGATGCCGGGCGAGTTTGCGCAGCACGGGCTGCTGGTAGATGTCGAGGACGGCCGCGCTGGGGTAGCGCGTCCGCAGCCGGGTCGTCAGCTGGGCGGCGGCGAGGCTGCTGCCGCCGATCGAGAAGAAGTCGTCGTCCGCGCTGCCGACGGGGATGCCGAGGACCTCGCTCCACTGTTCGGCGAGCCAGGCCTCGGTGCCGTACAAATGGGCGGCCGGACCGGTCTCGAACCCCTCCAGGGGCCAGGGCAGGGCGTTGCGGTCGACCTTGCCGGACGTACGCGTCGGCAGTTCGGCGACCGGCGCGAGCAGCGGCACCAGGGCGGCGGGCAGCTCGGCACGCAGCCGCTCGACGGCGGCGGCCTGGTCCCATCCGTCCTGCGTCACGATGTAGCCGACCAGCAGCTGGTTGCCGCTCCGGGCGGTCCGTACGGCGGCGGCGGCACTGGCGACACCGGGCAGCGACTGAAGCGCCGAGTCGACCTCACCCAGCTCGATGCGGCGCCCGCCGAGCTTGATCTGCTCGTCGGCCCGCCCGAGGAAGATGAGCCCCTCCGGCTCGGCCCTGACGAGGTCACCGCTGCGATAGGCCCGCTCCCACCCGAGGGATTCGAGCGGCGCGTACTTCTCGGCGTCCTTCTCGCCGTCGAGATACCGCGCGAGACCGACGCCGCCGATCACCAGCTGGCCGCTGCCGCCCATGGCGACGGGCTCCCCGGCCTCGTCGACGACGGCGAGCTCCCAGCCGTTGAGGGGCAGCCCGATCCGAATGGGCTCCTCCCCGGTCATCAGGGAGGCGCAGGCGACGACGGTGGCCTCGGTGGGCCCGTAGGTGTTCCACACCTCGCGCCCCTCCGTGACCAGCCGCTGCACCAGCTCGGGCGGACAGGCCTCCCCGCCGAAGATCAGCAGCCGTACGTCGTTGAGGGTCTCGGGCTCCCACAGCGCGGCCAGCGTGGGTACGGTGGAGACGACGGAGATCTCCTGCTCGACCAGCCAGGGACCCAGATCGGCGCCGCTGCGGACCTGGGAGCGCGGTACGGGCACCAGACAGGCCCCGTAGCGCCAGGCCAGCCACATCTCCTCGCAGGAGGCGTCGAAGGCCACGGAGAGCCCCGCCATGACCCGGTCGCCCGGCCCCACGGGGTCGTCGGTGAGGAACAGCGCGGCCTCGGCGTCCACGAAGGCGGCGGCGCTGCGGTGGCTGACGGCGACACCCTTGGGCTTCCCGGTGGAGCCGGAGGTGAAGATGATCCAGGCGTCGTGCTCGACCCCGGGCCGCCGCGCGGGCAGCTCACTGCGGGCCCCGGGTACGGTGATCTCGCATCCGGCCCCGACGACGGCCCGTACGTCCGCCTCCCCGAACACCAGCTCGGCGCGCTCGTCCGGATCCTCGGCGTCCACGGGAACGTAGGCGGCGCCGGCCGCGAGAACGGCCAGGATGGCGACGTACAGCTCGTTGGTGCCGGACGGCACCCGGACCCCGACGCGGTCCCCGAGCCCGACGCCCGCGGTGCTCAGCCGGCGCCGTACGCCCTCGACCTCGACGGCCAGCGCCCGGTAGGTGAGCGAGGTGGCGCCGTCGTCGAGGGCGGGTTCGTCCGGGTACGAACGTACGGCGGCGTCGAACACGTCGACGAGCGTGCGGGGCGAGGAGGCGGGCCCCGCGGAGAAACGTGCCGTGTCGCCGAACCGCTCGCGGATCTCTTCGTCGAGCAGACCGAGAGCACTGCTCTCGTGTATGGCTGCCATCAGTCCTCGCGTCTCGTTCCCGGACACCTCCGGGTCGCTGGCGGGGGCCCGCAGGTCTGCCTGGGGTTGTCCGGCTCCAGCTCCGTTCCGTAACAAGCCGGAAATTTTAGTACGAGGCTAGGCGCGTGCCAGTGCGTCTGCCACGTGAGAGGACTGTCCGGGGGGTGGCTGTGAGCTCGGGTACCGGCACTGACCTGGTGATCTTCGTCCGGACGAGATCTTGCACACACAATGAGTGAGGGCCCCTACCTCACGGTAGGGGCCCTCACTCATTGTGTGTGTCCGAGGGGGGACTTGAACCCCCACGCCCGATAAAGGGCACTAGCACCTCA
>NZ_JAVFVX010000213.1:0-5737 GCF_033441795.1 Streptomyces sp. ADMS
GAGGCCGGTGCAGTGCCGAGGCGAAGGCATCGACGTCCTCGGCGTCGACCCGGAAGCCGGACAGGAAGTCCAGCGACGACTCCAGGCCGGAGGCCACCAGAAAGCCGCGGTCGGGCGGCATGTCGCGGACGAACAGGCTGAACGTCGCCGGGCCGGTCATCCCCTCCCGCAGGTACGACATCGCCATCGTGACCTCGTACAGATCGGTGGTCGTCGCATCGGACATCTGCGTCACCTCCTGGACGACGCCCCAGGGCCCGGGCCTGTCACCTGCGGAACCGCGTGGACCACAGGGGCTCCACCCGGTCCCATTCGGCGTCCCACTGCGCGTACCTTCTGTGGTCCAGCGCCAGGCGCACGCCTTTGCGCGCGGCGACGTAGCCGGTGTACACGCCGACCGCTGTCATGCCGCCCATCAGCCAGCCGCTGGCATTCGCGTTGCTCGCGGACATCGGGGGGTCCTGAACGGTTCCGTCCCGGTCCACCCAGATCCGCACGGTCGAGCCTGCGGTCTTGTCCAGCGGTACGGGGGCGGTTCCCGTCTGCTGCCGGCCGTCCTCACCGATCCAGCTGAGCTGTGCCTTCTGCTTCTCGTCTGCGGCACTGCCCGGTGCTGCTTCGGGGGCCGAGGTCACCCGGGCGGTGACCTGGAACCGCTCTGCGGACTGGGCTTGAACGGTGCGCATCGTCGACTCGTGGAATGCCAGCCCCGCGCTCACCGAAGCCACGGGCAGTCCGAGGACAAGGACCGCCAGCAGGAAACCGGAGCACCAGGTCTCGACCCGATCGGACGTGCGCCTCAGTGGGTTCGCGCCCTTGGGCGGGTGCTGCTCCTTGTGCGGTCGGTGGGGACCGGGTGCGTGCGGTGGATCCTGTGCGCTCATGGTCTGGCCTCCAGCTGTTGCTGGTGCGTTCCCCCACCTCGTCTGGTTCCCTCACCACCCTCCAACGACGGCGGAGCCCGATCACGGGGCCGAAGGTCCCTGCCGACCGGCCACTCGACCCACCTGCTCGTCGCTCGTCACCGGTTCATATCTGCGGAACGACCGCGATCGGACACGGCGCGTGATGCAGCACCGCGTGGTTCACCAAGCCCAGTTGCAGGCCGACGTGCCCATGTCGCCTGCGGGCCCCGACGACGAGCAGATCAGCACCGGACGCGGCATCCAGGAGTGCCCGTCGCGCCGAGCTCTCGACCACCTCACTGCTCGCAGGAACGTCCTGGTACTGCTGCGCGGGGTCGCGCAGCGCGTCAGCCAGCACCTGCTCCGGCGGGCGCTGCAGGGCTTGGAGGGCGTATCCGGACAGGCCCGGAGGCCCCGGGTTCCCGACCGGGACACCCCAGGCGTGCACAGCCACCAGCCGACAGCGCCGCACATGGGCCTCGCGGAACGCGAACTCCACAGCCGTACCGCTGCCGTCCCCGTCCTCGACTCCCACGACGACGCTCCCGAACCGGTCGGCACGGTGCTCCACCCCACCACGCACGACGACTACCGGACAGTCGGCATGAGCGGCCACGGCCAGGCTGACCGAGCCCAGGAGCAGTCCGGTGAGATCTCCGAGCCCTCGGGATCCGAGTACCAGCACGAAGGCATTGCGCCCTTTGCCGACTAGGGCGGACGCCGCGTCCTCGTGCAGCACCTCACTGGAGAGCCGCACGGTCGGCGCGCCCTTCCGGGCTCGCTCTGAGGCGACGGCGACCAGGTCGGGCGCCTCGTAATCCACTGCGGCCGCGTGCACGAGATGGAGTGGCACCTCGTGCCGGACCGCCTCATCCGCGGCCCAGTCCACCGCCTCAAGACTCGCCTCGGACCCGTCGATGCCGACCACCAGGGGAACCACCACCGCTCCCACCTCCTTCGTTCCGGACCTTCACGCCCTTGCGCGCCGCCTCGCCGGAGCCCACATGCGCCGCGAGGAGATCTGGGGTACTCCTCGATGTAGAAGCGCCGTGTTCTGTCGGTCGGCGCCGACGTTCGTGCGTCGCATCGAGCACGCCCCGCAGCCGGCCTGCACGGCCACCGACGCACGGGGCGGCAGCAGTCCGGACAGTGACCACGCTCACCGTCCTTCCAGCTTCGTACGAGATGGAGGCAGTCGCCATGGAACGAGTCCTCACCGTGGGTCTCGACGGCTCACCCGAGAGCCTCGCCGCCGCTCGTTGGGCCGCCGACGAAGCCGAGCGGCGCAATCTCACCCTGCGCCTGCTGCACGCGTGGCCCCTGCTCGCGCCGGAACCGACCCGCATCCCTGCGGAAGTCGACCAGAACTACTGGGCGAAGCGGCTCATGCACAACGCCCAGGCGGAACTTCAGGCGCGCAACCCGGGCCTCACCGTCGTCGGCAACCTGGTCGCCGACGACGCCCAGAACGCCCTGCTCCAAGCGGCGTCGGAGTCCGAGATGCTCGTGCTCGGCTCGCGGGGCCTGACTCCCGTGGAGAGCTACTTCCTCGGCGACATCAGCATGTCCGTCGTGGCACGCGCCGAGCGGCCTGTGGTCTTGGTCCGCGCCAACCGGCGGGAAGAAGGCCACACCCCCGAATCAGGTGCACCAGGCGATGTGGTGGTGGCACTGAAACTGCACGGCCCGTGCGACGAGCTGCTCGAATTCGCCTTCACCACCGCCGCGGCGCGGGGCGTACCCGTCCGCGTGGTCCATGGCCGCAGCCTGCCGATCCACGCGTACGCCCCCTGGGGCGTCGACCACACCGTGACTCAAGAGGAAAGGCAGGACGCGCAGAAGAGCCTGAGCCAGGCCCTCCGCCCCTGGCGTGAGAAGTTCCCGGGCGTGGTTGTGGCTGACACCATCCGCCTCGACAGCCCCGCCAGGGCCGTCGTAGGAGCCGCCGCGGGCGCCGAGTTGCTGGTCGTCGGCCGACGAAAGCACCACCCTCCCCTGGCACCACGCCTGGGCCCCGTCGCCCAGGCCGCCGCCCACCACGCCCGTTGTCCTGTCGCCGTCGTCCCCCATGACTGAGCCGAGCCACCACGAAGAGCCGATGGCGCCGGTGCGGCGAGCCGACGCCCCCGCGACCCCGTCCCTCCCGCGCGCGGAGGTGCGCGAGACCCACACCGCGGTGGTGCTCTTCGTCGGAGACCGCGCCTACAAGGCGAAGAAGCCGGTCGACCTGACGTTCCTGGACTACACCACGGTGACCGCCCGGCGGACAGCCTGCGAGCGGGAAGTCGTCCTCAACCGCCGCTTCGCCCCTGACGTCTACCTCGGCGTCGGCGAATTCCGCAGCCCGGACACTGACGCGCCCGAGCCCGTCGTGGTGATGCGCCGCATGCCCACCGAGCGCCGCCTCTCCCGACTCGTACGGGAAGGCGCGGCCACCGACGACGCCCTTCGCGCCGTCGCCCGGCTGCTCGCCACCCACCACGCGAACGCACCTCACAGCGGGGAGGTGAACGAGCAGGGGACGCGCGACGCACTGTCCTCACGCTGGGAAGCGAGCTTCGCCCAGGTCCGCGCCCTGTCCGACGATGGCACCGCGCCCGATGGGGTGGAGGAGATCGAGCGCTTGGTGCGCCGCTACCTCGCCGGCCGCGAGCCCCTGTTCGACACGCGGATCGCGCAGGGGCGGGTGGTCGACGGCCACGGGGACCTGCTCGCCGAGGACATCTTCTGCCTCGACGACGGCCCGCGCGTCCTGGACTGCCTGGAGTTCGACGACCACCTGCGTTACGTCGACGGCCTCGACGACGCCGCCTTCCTCGCCATGGACCTGGAACAACTCGGCGCCCCGGAAGCCGCGGCGTTCTTCCTCGCCGAGTACGGCGAGTACTCCGGCGACCCGGCACCGCCCTCCCTGCGCCACCACTACGTCGCCTACCGCGCGTTCGTCCGTGCCAAGGTCTCCCTGATCCAGGCACGCCAGGGCACGCCCGGCGCAGAGGCGGCAGCACGCCGACTGATCACCACCGCCCTGCACCACCTGCGCGCCTCCGCCGTCGGCCTGACCCTCGTCGGCGGCCTCCCGGGCAGCGGCAAGTCCACGCTCTCCGGCGCGCTCGCCGACCGCCTGGGCGTCACCCTGCTCAGCAGCGACCGCCTCCGCAAGGAACTTGCGGGCATCCCCACGGAGCAGCCGGCTGCCGCCGCCTACGGCGAGGGCCTGTACACACCCGAGTGGACCAACAAGACCTACGCCGCCCTGCTCGACCGCGCATCGGCCCTATTGTCCCAGGGCGAGTCCGTCGTCCTGGACGCCACCTGGCACGACGCGGGACAGCGCGAAGCCGCTCTGCGCATGGCCGAGCACACCCACGCCGACCTCGTCGCCCTGCACTGCCAGGTTCCGGGCGAGGTGACCACGACCCGCCTCGCCACCCGCGCGCCCGGAGCGTCCGACGCCGGCCCCGACGTGGCCGCCGTCATGGCTGCCACGGAACCGCGATGGCCCGAGGCCGTGAGGGTCGACACGAGCGGCTCCCTGGAGGCCGCGGTGGTCCAGGCACTGGCAGCGATCCGCCCGCACGCCGACAGCCAGGCCCCGGTCTTCCGTCGTCCCTACATGGAGCCGGACTAGTAATGGCCGTCCGCCCGGACGGGCATGTCGGCTTCCGGTGCGGGAGCACCGACGAGGCCGGGCTGAGCGGCTGGCTGTCACTGATCTGCGCTGTCCGACGGTCCTGAGGACTCCGACAGTCCCAGTTGCCCCGACGTGCTGCGAGGGCGACGGTGGAGGGAAGGCAGCCGAGGTAGCCAGGGAGTGGGTGACCATGCGAGCACTCGTCTACCACGGCCCCGAACAGACCTCCTGGGACACGGTCGCGGATCCGGCGATCGAGGACCCGACCGACGCGGTCGTGCGTATCGACGCCACGACCATCTGCGGCACTGATCTGCACATCCTGCGCGGCGACCTGCCCGAGGTGAAGCCAGGAACGGTCCTCGGCCACGAGGCCGTCGGCGAGGTGGTGGAAGTGGGCCGCGAGGTGCACTCCATCGCCCCGGGGAACCAGGTGATCGTGTCGTCGGTCTCGGCCTGCGGACGCTGTGAATTCTGCCGTGACAGCACGTACGGACAGTGCCGCGGCGGGGGCGGGTGGATCCTCGGGAATCTGATCAACGGCACCCAGGCCGAGTTCGTACGGGTGCCCTTCGCCGACTACTCCACACGACGACTGCCCGGCGCCGTGACGCTGGAGGACGCCGTCCTGCTCGCCGAAGTCCTCCCCACCGCCTACGAGGTCGGCGTGCGCAACGGACACGTGAGCCCCGGGGACACCGTCGTCGTGGTCGGCGCCGGCCCCGTCGGACTCGCCGTGGTCATCACCGCGCGGATCTACTCGCCGCGCAGAATCATCGCCGTGGACCGGTCCCCTTCCCGGCTCGAAGCCGCAACCCGCCTGGGGGCCGACTCCGCCGAACTGCCGGGGCGGCTGATCGCCGATCTGGCCGAGGGTCCTGGCGCCGACGTGGCCATCGAGGCGGCCGGAGATCCGGAGAGCTTCATCCTGTGCACAAGGGTCGTACGCTCGGGCGGGCATATCGCCAACATCGGCATGCACGGTAAGCCGGCCATGCTGCATCTTGAGGCGCTGTGGCGCAAGAACATGACGATCAGCACCGGCCAGGTCGACACCTCCTCCACACCCTGGCTGCTCGACCTGGTGACATCCGGACGCCTGCACATCTCCCAGCTCGTCACCCATACCTTCGGCCTCAGCCAGATGGAGGACGCCTACGAGGTCTTCTCCCACGGCACCGACACCGGCGCCCTCAAG
>NZ_JAVFVX010000214.1:0-5723 GCF_033441795.1 Streptomyces sp. ADMS
ACAGACCCACTGGCCACAAACCTGAAACGGTGACCCGCGAAGTCCGGGCCTAGATCGCCGACCCGCCCACCATGGCCGGAGGGCAGGTCCACCATCCACAGCGTCACGAAGTGTGTCGGCAGGACGCGGGTCACCGGCCGGTCCGCCGCGCCGATCGCGGGACCGAAGAACACATCCAGGATCCACACGAACAGCACCAGCACGGTGCCGTTGACCGGGTTCGCGACCAGGGTGCCGATCAGCGCACCGATCGCCAGGTAGATCCCGCGAACTTCAGCGTCCCGGCCAGTACCCGCCCCGGATCGTCCCCGAGTCCGGTCCGCAGCTGAAGGGCGAGCAGGGCAGCGGCGGCGGCCAGCAGCGCCAGTACCAGGCCGGTGGTCATACGGGCGGCCACCAGACGGGAGGGGGCCAGCCCGGCCAGAACCAGGCGGCGGTCGGCCGCGCGGGCGGCGCGCATCTGGAAGTACATGGCGATCGCGGCGATGAAGGCGGCAGCCCACCCGGCGGTGGCGGTCTGCACCGCGGGACCGCCGGGGCCGCCGAGCAACTCGGCGGCATCCGCCATCGGTCCGGCGGCCACCACCACGAACACCGCCGGGACCAGGACCAGCACGAGCAGGTTGACCGGGGTACGGGCGGCCTCGATGAGGAACCGGCGGGCGAACGGCAGGGCGCTCACCGGGGCACCGCCCGCCCGTCCCGCAGCTGAACGATCCGGTCCAAACGCTCCTGGTCGGTCACGAAGTGACTGATGATCAGCACGGAGCGGCCCGCCTGGCGGCGCTGGCCGACCAGGTCCCAGAACTTCAGGTAGGTGTCGAAGTCGGCTCGTCCAGCAGCAGCACCGCGGGGTCGGCCAGCAGCGCCAGGCCCAGGTTCAGCTTGGCCAGCGTCCCGCCGGACAGGCGATCCGCGCGGGTGCCGGCGTAGCGTTCGAAGCCGAGCGACGCGTAGATGTCCTTGCGCGAGCGCCGCTCCGCTTCCTGGGACACGCGGTAAGCGATGTCATAGGCCATGGCGGCCAGGATCAGTACGCCGATGCCGACGGCTACGGCGGTGGTCATTTCGCTCCTCGCCGTGCCGTGGACGCCGGTATCCGGCCGGTCAGCGCCGGCCGGATCCGGGGTTCTGGTGCTGGTCGTGCTTGTGCAGCGGGTCGTCGTCCCGGTCGTCACGGCTGTGACCGCCGTGCATGTCCTGGCCGTGCATGCTCTTCATCATGAAGAACATCATCAGCGGGCAGGCGGCCACGAGGGCGAGCCAGACCAGGCTGCCCAGCGACGCGCCGAGGACGAGCGCGCCGACCACGGCGATGGCGGCTGCGATCGCGTACAGGCCGTAGTTCTGGTCGTTCTTCATGGCGGGGCCTCCTCCTTGGGAGGGCGTGTCAGTGTTTGGTGACAGGGCCCGAGGACCGCAAGGCGGTCAGGCGTTGCTGGTACTCCTCCTCGTCGATCTCGCCGCGGGCGAACCTCTCGGCGAGCAGTTGCTCGGGAGAGGGACCGGCCGGGCTGTGGGTGTGCTCGTGGGGGCGGCCCAGGGCCCGGAAGAGCAGGACGGCGGCGGTGATGATCATCGCCCAGAAAAGAATCATGCTGGCCGACATGGCGAACCAGCCCCAGCCGCTGACGTCGTGGTCGTACCAGAACATCATCACCATCACGTCCCCAGGTCATCCGGGTGGCGGGCGCAGGGCCCACGCCGTCCGGCCCCGTTCTTGTGTTGCTTTTAGAGTCCTGCCGTTCTGACCTGGGCGCACAGGGTCCACTGGTCCCGGCGGTGGGGCCGGTCAGCCCCTACCTGGTTGGGGTAGCCGCGAGTGAGGCTGGAGGGAGTGAACACGCAGGGAGGAAGAACTGCCATGGGTGTTGCCGATGTCGTCGTGGTGGTCTCCGCGTCCGTGCTGATCGCCGGTCTGGGCTGGTTCTTCTTCGGTCCGCGCAGGGCCCGCAGTGCGCGGACGGAGGGCGGGGTACAGCGGGTCGAGGTGATCGTGCGGGGTGGCTATACCCCCGACGTCATCAAGGTCCGCCAGGGGGTGCCGGTGGAGCTGGTCTTCGACCGGCAGGAGAGCGGGGAGTGCACCTCCCGGGTCGTCTTCCCCGATCTGCGGGTCAGCGCCGGGCTGCCGGCGTACGCGCGCACCACCGTGCGGGTCGATCCGGCCAAGGCCGGTTCGTTCGGGTTCGCGTGCGGGATGAACATGATCCACGGCACGCTGCTGGTCGAACCGGTCAGTGGCACGGATGCCGCCCCGGACGGTGGAGGCCGGACGGCGGCTGTCACCCCGACTGCTGCTGGGCCGGCGAGTAGTCTGCCGGGCGGCGAGGCCGCGGCAGGCGAGGCGGAGGCCGCGGAGTCCGCCGAGCGGCTCGCGGAGATCGCCGACCTTATCCGGCGGGTCGCCGTCGGGGCGGTGCTGACAGCCCCGGTGCTCTTCGCCGTCATGGCGCACGAGCTCTTCGGCGCCGGCTGGGTGCCTGGCTGGCTGCTGAACCACTGGTTGCAACTGGCTCTGATCACTCCGGTGATGCTCTACACCGGCTGGCCCATCCACTCCACCGGCTGGCTCACCTTGCGTCACCGCAGCGCGGACATGAACTCCCTCATCACGCTGGGCACCACAGCCGCGTACGGATACAGCCTGATCGTCACGCTCGCCCCCACTCTGCTGCCCGAGAACGTGCGCGAGGTGTACTTCGAAGCGGTCGGAGTGATCCTCACCCTGATCCTGCTCGGCAGGCTGCTGGAGGCGCGCGCCAAGGCCGGCACCGGTGAGGCCATCCGCGCGCTGCTCGGGCTGCAGGCCCGCACCGCCCGCGTGATCCGCGACGGCACCGAGACCGAGATCCCGGTGGAGGACGTGGCGGTCGGCGATGAGGTATTGATCCGGCCCGGCGAGAAGGTGTCGGTCGACGCGGAGGTGCTGTCGGGTTCCTCGGCGGTGGACGAGTCGATGGTCACCGGCGAGCCGATGCCGGTCACCAAACGCGCCGGGGACACGGTCATCGGCGCCACCGTCAACGGCACCGGGTCCTTGCGGGTGCGCGCGAGCAAGGTCGGCGCCGACACCATGCTCGCGCAGATCGTCCGCCTGGTGCAGCAGGCCCAGGCGTCCAAGGCCCCCATCCAGAGGTTGGCCGACGCGGTCTCCGCCTACTTCGTACCCGCCGTCATCGCCATCGCCATCGCCACCTTCGCCCTCTGGTACACGGCGGGACCGGCACCGGCACTCACCCTTGCGCTGGTCTCCGCAGTCGCCGTTCTGATCATCGCCTGCCCCTGCGCGCTCGGCCTGGCCACCCCGCTGTCGGTCATGGTCGGCACCGGCAAGGGCGCCCAGGCAGGCATCCTGATCCGCTCCGCCGAGGCGCTGGAGACCGCCCACAAGCTGGATACCGTGGTGCTGGACAAGACGGGCACCGTCACCGCTGGGAAGCCCGTGCTCACCGACGTGCACACGGCCGAAGACTTCCAGGAGAACGAACTGCTGGCCCTGGTCGCGGCGGCCGAGGCGGACAGCGAGCACCCGCTCGCGGCGGCGATCGTCACCGGGGCCCGGGAACGCGGCCTCACCCCGCGTGCGGCGGGCAGTTTCGACTCGGTCACCGGCAAGGGCGTGCAGGCCACCGTCGGTGGCCGCGCCGTCCTGGTCGGCACCGCCAGGCTGCTGACCGACGCCGGCATCGATACCACCGCACTGGCCCCGGTGGCGGCCGAGCTGTCCTCCCAGGGCAAGACTTCCGTACTCGCGGCCGTCGACGGCCGCGCCGGCGGAGTGCTCGCCGTCGCCGACACCGTCAAGGACGACTCCACCCAGGCCATCGCAGCCCTGCAAAAGCTCGGCCTCGACGTGGTCATCCTCACCGGCGACAACGCCCGCACCGCCGCCGCGATCGCCGCCCAGGTCGGTGTGGACCGTGTCCTGGCCGAGGTGCTCCCCGAGCACAAGGCGGATGAGATCCGCCGCCTGCAGGGCGAGGGCCGCACGGTGGGCATGGTCGGCGACGGCATCAACGACGCCCCCGCGCTGGCCGCCGCCGATGTCGGGCTGGCGATCGGCACCGGCACCGACGTCGCCATCGAGGCCGCTGACATCACCTTGATCTCCGGCTCCCTGACCGGTGTCGTCACCGCGATCCGGCTCTCGCGCGCCACCATGCGCAACATCCGGCAGAACCTGTTCTTCGCCCTTGTCTACAACGCCATCGGCGTCCCGCTCGCCGCCGGAGCCCTGTACCCGGTGTGGGGCATCCGCCTCAGCCCGATCATCGCCGCCGCCGCGATGGCCCTGTCCTCCCTGTCGGTGGTCACCAACGCATCCCGCCTGCGGCGCTGGCGTACCAGCCCGCTGCCGCCCGCCGCGGCGGCAACGGTCGAACCAGGGGCCGAGCCTTGGACGGAGATACCGGCCGATCACGTGCCCCAGCCCGCCACGACACCGGAGAGCGAAGGGAGCAACGAGCGCCCCGGCCACGACCAGCAACACGAGTCCGCCACCGCTGTCACCGACCCGGTGTGTGGCATGCAGATCAACCCGCAGACCGACGCGGAGCGTCACGTGATGGACGCAGAGTGGTACTACTTCTGCTCCACCGGGTGCGCTGCCACCTTCTGCGCCGACCCGGACCGGTACCGGGCATCTGCTGCGCACGGCACACCACGAGGAGATGACATCAGGTGACCACCGTCTCCGGACCCGCAGGTACTCCGGACCGGGCACCGGGCGCGGCCCCGCACGGCTACGCCGAGCACAAGTCCGACCATCTCGCCCGGCTGCACAAGGTCGAGGGCCAGGTGCGCGGGGTGACCCGCATGGTGGACGACGACCGGTACTGCGTCGACGTCCTCACCCAGATCAGCGCAGTCACCCGAGCCCTGCAGGAAGTCGCGCTCGGCCTGCTCGACGACCACGTTCGGCACTGCGTGACCGACGCCGCCCGCTCGGACCCGGACGCGGGCGAGGCCAAGCTCGGCGAACTCGCCCTCGCCCTGCGGCGCACACTGCGCCTGTGACCGCCTCCGCGACCCAAGAGCCCGATAAACCCCTCGGGGGTATGCCGGCGACGGCGGAGAGGGCGCCAAATTCTGGCAGCAAGTCCTCACCGACCTGCGCAACCGAGGAGTCAAGGACGTCCTCATGCTGGTCTGCGACGGGCTGTCCGCCCTGCCGGACGCGGTCGCGAACATCGACGAAGACGACCGGGTAGACCGCTTGAATTCCATCGACGTGTGGCCCCGAACCGTCGTGCAACGCTGCGTCGTTCACCTGATCAGGCAGAGTCTGCGCTACGCCTCGAGGCGGGACTGGCCCGAGGTCGCCGCCGACCTGAAGCCTGTCTACACCGCGGTCAACGAGGCCCAGGCCCGCGAGCGGCTCGACGAGTTCGACGCCAAGTGGGGCCACAAGTACGCCAGCATCGCCGCCGTCTGGCAGCGCGCCTGGAGCGAGTTCGTACCGTTCCTGGCCTTCCCCGACGCGATCCGCGAGGTCGTCTACACCACCAACAGCATCGAGTCCCTCAACGCCCGCTACCGCCGCGCGGCCACCGCCTGCGGACACTTCCCCAACGAACAGGCGGCGCTCAAGAGGATCTACCTGGCCACCCTCGCCCTCGACCCCTCCGGCCGCGGACGCAAGCGCTGGAACAACAAGTGGAAGGCAGCATTGAGAGGTGTGCAAGCTGAAGTTGCTGGTCACGGGGCTGGTGTGCGTGGGC
>NZ_JAVFVX010000215.1:0-5694 GCF_033441795.1 Streptomyces sp. ADMS
CCACGCCCGCGGCGCGCGCGATCTCGCTCAGGCTCGCCTCCGGGTTCCGTCCAAGACATTCGGCCGCCGCCTGCACGATCGGAAGTGGACAGCATGAGTGATCCTTACGAGTTGAGCGTGGGCGTGCCCTCCGTCGAGGTCTTCCGCCGCTTGCGCGCCGATGCCGGCCTCTCGGACAAAGACCCGGAAGCGGTCGCGCTCGCCCTGCCCAACACCTCGCGATGGGCAGGCTCAGGCTGCCGACGAGTGGTCGGTGGCGGCTCGCCGAGTCGGGGCGTGTTGTCCCCAGTCCGTCGGGCGCGCCCCGGTCGCGGATCGTCTTCACGCCCCAGCCCACGATGGTGAGCACGGTGGCTGCCATGAGTCCACCGGGGAGGACCCGTCGGATCCGCCGACCGCCAAGACGTCGAAGGACCCGACGATCGTTGCCCCACCGCAGTACGACCGGTGAGCTGAGAGGGGCCCAGGCCGCAGAAGCAGTCGTAGGGCGGGGCGAGCGGCGTTGAGCCCCTCGCCCCGCCCCGGGGACGAGTTCTGGGTCAGACCACCGCCGGCTGAGGCTCAGGAGCCTCGCGGGTCAGGCGGCCGGCCCGGTGCAGTCCGTAAAGGGACACGGCGCAGGCCAGTCCGAGGACGAGCAGCGCCAGCCAGGGCAGCGCGGACATGCCGGCCGAGCGCGCGGCGTCGAGGGCCGCCCCGGTGAGCAGGTTGCCCAAGGTGATGCCGACACCGCAGATGGTGTTGTAGAGGCCGTAGTGCGTGGCGACGAGGCGGTCGCCGGAGAGCCGGACGATGGTGTCCATCTCGAAGGGGTACGCGATCATCGTGCCCAGCGCCAGCAACAGCGCGGCCAGCGTCGGCGGTACGGCGGCGAGCAGCCAGCGCCCCAGCCTCTCGTCCGGGACGGGCAGGGCCGTCGCAGCGAGCAGCGGTACGAAGGCCACGCCCATGCTCAACAGCCCCCAGGCCAGGGCCTGTCCGGGCTCCAGCCTCGCCTTGCACCACGCTGTCACCCGGGTCTGGCCGAAGATCGTGGCCAGGCCCGAAGCCGCGAAGAGTACCGCGACGGCCGCGGTCCCGAACTCGCCGTCGCCGCCCAGGCGTCGTACCTCCAGCGGCAAGGCCAGATAGACCTGGAAGGACAGGACGTACGAGCCGATCATGGCCGTCGAGAAGAGCAGGAACGCGCGGTTGCGCAGGATCCCGGCCCACTGGGCCAGCACGCGCTCGCGCCCGTCGGCTTTCGCGGCCACCGCGCCGTCCGCCCGCCGGGTGGGCAGTGAGCGGATCTGTACGACGCTCAGCAGCGCGAAGACCGCCGCCGAGACGAGGCAGGTGATGCGGAAGTCGAAGCCGGTCAGCAGCATCCCCACCAGCGGGCCGAGCAGTATGCCCGCCTGGTAGAAGACGTTGAAGAGGGCGAACGCCTCGACTCTGCGCTCCCCCGCGTCGGCCGCCAGATAGGCGCGTACCGCAGGGTTGAACAACGCGCCCGCGAAGCCGGTGGCCGCCGAGGCGGCGAGCAGCGCGGGAACCGAGTCGACCAGGCCGAGGGTGGCGAAGCCGACGGTGCGCAGTACGCACCCTGCGACGATCAGCGGCTTGTAGCCGAGCCGGTCGGCGAGTGTGCCGCCGATGAGGAACATGCCCTGCTGGCTGAAGTTCCGCACGCCCAGGATGAGTCCGACCATCCAGCCGGCCAGGCCGAGGGAGCCGGACAGGTGGGCGGCCAGATACGGCATCAGCATGTAGAAGCCGAGGTTGATGGTGAACTGGTTCACCATGAGCAGCTGGACGCTCCGCTCGTAGGAACGGACCTGTGTGAGCATCGTCTTCACCGCGCCGCACCGCCTTCGGCGGCACCGGCCGACCCGGCCATCAGGAAGAGGGGGTCGCTGACCGTCGTGCAGCGGGTCCAGCGGGTGACTTCCTTCTCGTCCGGCCTGCCCACCAGTTCCGGTTCGGGTGCGGGTGTCACGTCCGACAGCCCGTGTTCGGCGCAGTAGTCGTCGTCGTAGACGGTCTCCAGGTATCGCTGGGGTCCGTCGGGGAAGACCGCCACGATGCGGGTGCTCGCAGGAGTCGTACGGGCGAGCCAGCCGGCCACCAGCGCGACCGCGCCGACGCTCCAGCCACCTGTGGCGTAGTGCGAGGTGGCCAACTTCCTGCAGGCCCAGACCGATTCGCCGGGTGCCACCCAGTGCACCTCGCTGAAGTTCTCGTAGGCGACGTTGCGCGGGTAGATGCTGGAGCCGAGGCCACGCATCAGCCGAGGTCGGGCGGGCTGGCCGAAGATGGTCGAGCCCACGGTGTCCACACCCACCAGCCGCACCTCGGGGTACAGCTGGCGCAGGACGCGCGAGATGCCCGCGGAATGGCCGCCCGTCCCGACACTGCAGACAAGCATGTCGATGTGGCCCACCTGCGAGGCGAGTTCGAGGGCGAGCGGGGTGTAGGCGGAGACGTTGTCCGGGTTGCCGTACTGGTCGGGACACCAGGCTCCGGGGCTTCGTGCCAGCAGTTCGGCGACCCGGTCGCGGCGGGCCTGCTGCCAGCCGCCGGTGGGGTGCGGCTCGGGGACCATGTCGACGGTGGCCCCGTAGGCCGTGAGCAGCCGGGTCATGGACGGTTCGAGGCCCGGGTCGGTGACGAGGGTGACGGGGTGCCCGTAGACCATTCCGGCCAGGGCGAGGCCGAGGCCGAGCGTGCCGCTGGTCGACTCGATGATCGGGCGTCCCGGGCCCAAGTCGCCGCGGGCTCGGGCCCGTTCGACCATGTGCAGTGCGGGACGGTCCTTGATGCCGCCGGGGTTGAAGCCCTCCAGCTTGGCCCAGAAGCCCCGGTCGGGCGGGGAGAAGGGCTGGGATACGCGCAGAACAGGGGTGTTGCCGACCAGCCCGGGGAGGGTGGAGGCGGCGGGGGTGAAGTCACTCGTGGTCAGGGAGTGCATCTCTTTCGCTCTCGTTCGATGCGGACGCATGTGGATGCTCATCTCGCGCGGCGGCAGATGCGCGGCGCGCGGCGGTCCGGCCGGGGCCGACCTGCCAGGGCTGCGTCTATATGCGCCACTGGCAGAGGGCGATGAGAGCGGGCCGGCCGCCGCTCGGTGGGAGTCTTCGCGCGGCGACACGGGGATCGTGCGAGAGGCGGTCCGCCACGCCCGCCAGCGACGCGGGGGCGGTCGCAGGCGATGAGGCACGAGCCGAGGACTTCGAGAAGGCGGCTGCCTCAGAAGGGGCGTCGTGACAACGGTCGGGACTGTCCGATGCGTCGAGGCTCTCGCCCTCGGAGTCGTCCGCGGGCGACGGGACTTCACTCGACGCGGCGGCCAGGTGACCGTACGGCTGCTCCGACGTATGGAGCTGATCGCTGAGACACGTCAGCATCGCGAACAGCAGGGCGTACAGCGCGGTCAGGACGAGTCGGCCCTGGCGGAGCGAACGTGCTCCTGGGGCATGGACAGGGACGGTGGCAGGGGTGGGGGGCACAAGCTCTCCGTGCGGCGCCGCCCTGGCCGGAAGGATCACGGCAGGGGCAGGGATCAGTGGGGGGGTGGAAACAGTCGTCGACCATCCCCGCAGCGCACCGCACCGAAGAACGGCATGCAGAGGAGGTCAGACGCCAGGAACCGGCCGCCGGGAAATACGCGACCACGGCTTTGGGCCGGGTCGGTGACCCCTGGGAAATGACCGGTCCGGAAAGACGCTGACCTAGATACGCAGAACCGCGGAGTCCGCCGCATGCTCTACCGGAGCCACGACGTGCTGAGCCGCTGAGTGATGAGCGTGCGCCAGCCGAGACAGGCCGTCGTCATCGCTCGCCGAGCTCAGCGGAGACAAGCAGGGCACGCCGACACCGGGCGCCTGCGGAGGCTGCCCGAGCGAGCACTCCCCACCGGCGTGGTGCTGCCCGTGACCCTCGTGATGGTCGCCCGATGGACCACGGGGAGTCTCGCCCGAGAACACTGCCGACGTGGCACTCGCAACCTTTTCGCGGTCCACGGTGGGCGTGGAGTGAACGCCGGGCACCGCGACGCCTTCGCCGGACGAGACGTGACGTACCGTGGCATCGGGGTTGACGGCATGCGTGTACAGCAGACCGAAGAGGAACAGGCCCAGGCCCACCATGCGCCACAGAACCGCTGTCGAGCGGCTCCGCTGCACACCGGAAGGCGACCAGGCTGTAATCACGCCGTGATCCTAACCCGCCCCCGGAAGCACTCCCGCTCCGAACGGCGAGAACACTGCGTAAACAAGCCATCCTGCGGATGCGGCCGCCCTCCGGAGGAACCAACCGCGTGCAGGCGCACGGCACTTCACCGACTGCAAACAGTTGTTTCGGCGTCGTGCGGGCGGCGCGGAGGTCCGGGACCAGCCGTCTACTATGGCCCTGCGTACTCGCTTGCGCATTCGGTGGCGAACCATGATCTCCGCCTTGAGATCCCCCAGCCGTCGCATGGCCCCGACTCCCCCCACCGCCTTGCCGGCGCCCCCGACGCCGGTCAGCTACGACGGGCCCTCACAACCGTGGCCGACGCCTCCCCGCACTGAGCGACACGTCCCTCCACACTCCCGGGCACTGCCTTCGGAGGTCGCGTTGGCTTGGGAGCGCCGGAACGCGGCCCGGACACACCGTCAGAAGACGGCCGCAGGTTCACAGGCCGGGGGCGCCCCAGAGCGGGAACCAGCGGCTCAGGTCCTCCTCGACGCGCAGGTCGTCCTTGACCGTGGCCTTGACCTGGAGTTCCAGCGGGTTGTCGCGTTTCTGGCCGGGCAGCGGAGCGAACGGGTAGAAGGTGCCGCGCTTGTAGAGGTAGACCAGCGCGAGGGGGCGCAGCTCGGCGTCGTGGAACGTGACCAGAGAGCACAGGAGTTGCGGGCCGAAGCCGCTGTCCTGCAGGGCGGTGTTCACCGCGTGCAGGTCGTTCACGAGGGCGGGCAGGTCGCCGGGGTCGCGACGGGAGAGCAGCCACGAGTACCCGTAGGAGTCACGGCTGAACTCCACTGGAGTACCGCCCCGTTGTGAGTCGGCGTCCAGCAGGGCCCGCACCTCCTGCTGGACCTGGGCGAAGGCCCCGCCCTCGATGGCGGCGAAGCACACCGAGCCCGCTCCGGTCGGAGTGAAGCCGATGGCCGCCTGGAGGGTGATCGCCGCCGAGGGCAGGCCGAAGAGCTGGTCCAGGTCGGGCTTGACCGGCTTGGTCCGGCCGAGCAGGACGTCCAGGAAACCCACGGGTCCTCAGCTCCTTCTCGTCACGTGTCGTCCCTCGGTTTCCCGCCCGCCCCGCCCAGCTCGACGGAGATCTCCGCGAGCGCCTCGATGCGGCGTTCCAGGCTGGGGTGGGTGGAGAACATGCCGGCCAGAGCGGTGCCGGGGCCCAGGGCGGGGGCGAAGAAGAACGCGTTGAACGCCTGGGCGGTGCGCAGATCCCTGGTCGGGATACGGGCGATGTCGCCGCTGACTTTGGTCAGCGCCGACGCGAGCACCGAGGGCTTGCCGGTGAGCATGGCCGCGGCGCGGTCGGCGGCCAGTTCGCGATAGCGGGACAGCGCCCGGATCAGCAGGAAGCTGAGGCCGTAGACGAGCGCGGAGACCGCCATGACGATCGCGAGCAGGGCGGCGGTGTTCTGGTCGCGGCCGCGTCCGCCGAACAGCTGGGAGTAGAAGGCGAAGCGGACGATGAGTCCGGCGATC
>NZ_JAVFVX010000216.1:0-5471 GCF_033441795.1 Streptomyces sp. ADMS
CAAGGACGGCATCATCACCTGGGAGCACCAGGCCACCGACTACCCGTCGATCGGCGCGGACTGTCCCGAGTACGAGCCGCGCGGCTGCCCCCCGCGGGGCCTCGTTCTCCTGGTACACCTGCTCCCCCGGCCGGGTCCGCTACCCCTGCGTACCCGGGGAGTTGCTGAAGCTGTGGCGCGAGGCCCGCAAGCGGCTCGGTGACCCGGTTCCGGTCTACCGCAGGCGGGCCACACCGACCGCTGATCCGACACACGCGCGCCGACGCCGGTCCCCCGGCTTCCGCCGGGCCGTCCGAATCGCGGACCCGGGCGGCCTGGGCGATGGCGGCGTCAGCGGTCTGCGCGCTGTGCATGGCCTCCATACGTGAGGAGGCTCGGTCCGGGCAGGTCGTCGCCACGCCGGTGTCGGACGGCTGGAGTCCTCAGGCGGGTTCTCGACCGCCGGGCAGCGGCTGTTCGAACCAGACGACCTTGCCCGTACTCACCCGTGTCGCCCCCCAGCGCTGTGCCAGCTGGTCCACCAGGAAAAGCCCCCGGCCGCCTTCGTCGCTGAGCCGGGCATGCCGCATCCTCGGCACCAGCGACGAGTTGTCACCCACCTCGCACCGCAGCACGTCCGTGCAGAGCAGTCGCAGGGTGATCGGCCGGGAGGCGAAGCGTACGGCGTTCGCCACGACCTCGCTGACCATGAGTTCGGTGGACTCCACGAGGGAATCGAGACCCCAGTCGTGGAGTGTCCTGCGGGTCAGCCGGCGGGCCTGTCGCGCGGTCTGCGGACGAGGAGCCATGTACCAGTACGCGACGGTCTCCGGCAGGATGCCCCCGAACCGGGCGGCGAGCAGCGCGATGTCGTCGTCCCGTGCTCCCGCACCCAGCGTGCCGAGCGCCTGCTCGCACACCTCCGCCGGCGACGGGGGCCCGGAACCGAAGGCGGCCCGCAGCCGTGCGCGCAGCCGGTCCACCCCGGTCAGGACGTCCGAGTCACGGGACTCGACCAGGCCGTCGGTGTACAGGAGCAGGGTCGACCCGGTCGGCGCGTGCATCTCGGTGCACTCGAATCCACCGCCGCCCACGCCGATCGGCACGCCGGGCGGCACCGGCAGGACCTCCGAGCCGCCGTCGGGGTGCAGGAGAACCGGCGGCGGATGGCCCGCGTTGGACACCAGCAACCGGTGCAGTACGGGGTCGTACATGGCGTACAGGCAGGTCGCCGTGTGCTCGCTGCCCAGCCGCTCCGCCTGCTCGTCGAGGTGGTGCAGGACCTCGTCCGGTGGCAGGTCGAGTCCGGCCAGGGTCTGCACGATGGTGCGCAACTGGCCCATGATCGCGGCCGAGGTCATGGAGTGGCCCATCACGTCGCCGATGACCAGGGCGACACGGTTGCCGGGCAGCAGGATCGCGTCGTACCAGTCGCCGCCGACCTGCGCGGTCCTTGAGGACGGCAGATAGCGGCTGGCCAGCAGGACTCCGGCCGGCTCGGGCAGCGACGGCGGGAGCATCGTGCGCTGGAGCGTGTCCGCGACGGAGGCCTCCCGCGCGTACAGCACGGCTTTGTGGATCCCGAGAGCGGTGTGGGTGGCGAGTTGGGAGGCGACGAGCAGATCGTCGCCGGTGAAGTCCGCTCGGCCGGGGCCTCGCACGAGGACCACGCTGCCCATGGCGTGGCTGCGGCCGTGGAGCGGGGCGAGGATCAGCCGCCGTCCCGGCGGCATCTCGGCGGAGGAGTTGGCCACTCCCAGCAGCTCGGCCACCACGGAACGGACGCCGGGAAGGTCTCCGAACACGGGCCGCCCGGCCCGCAGCAGCCTGGCGAGAGGACCGGAGGGAGCCAGACGCACCACCTCGGCCGCCCGGACGGTGTCGGCGACCGGTGGGAGTGGGCCGGCCCCGCGGGTGGCCGCCCTGCGCAGGGGTGCGCGGTCCATGCTGTGCAGTCGTAGGAGGCCGGGAGCGTCGGCGACCTCGTCACCGACCGGGAGCGGGGCGTACAGATGAACCAGGGCCACATCGGCGAAGGCCGGGACGGCCGCCTGGCACAGCTCCCGCAACGTCTCGTCGAGGTTCATGCCACGGGCGATCCGTCGGGTCGCCGCGTCGAGGTAGCGGAGCCTGTCGGTCTGCGGCCCGGCACTGTCCGGCCGGGCACCTCCCGGCCGCCCGGCGGAAGGTTCCGCGGCCGACGGACGCGCCACTCGGCCGTTTCCCTCGGAACCGGGGTTCGCATCCGACTGCGCGAGTGCCCCGTCGGCGCGACCGCCGGGCCCGGGCGCCGGAGCCGCGCGCTGCGGCCGACGCACGGGAGCAGCACTCGGGTGCACACCGGCCGCCTGCCCGCCGGTGCCTCCGTCGGCTCCGAGGTGCTTCGTCACGCGTGTCCTTCCGGCCGTGCGGGCCCGCGCCGGGGCGGGGTGATCAGCGGGCGTCGGGGGGCCGTCTGCAGCGCAGGAAGATCTGCACCTCGGGCGGGACGTCCGCGGTCGCCGGAGCGTACGAGTACGAGGACTCCTCGACGATCTCGAAGCCCGCCGCGTCGACGACCTCGCGCAGCTCCTCCCTCAGATAGCCGGACACCCGGATGGTCTTTCCGATGAACGGGATCGAGAAGTCGTCGACATCGGCCTCCACCATCGACAGCGCGAACAGACCGCCCGGCAGCAGCAGGTGGTGGACGGTGCGCAGCGCGAGGGGAATCTCGGCGCGCCCCAGCATGAGCAGGGAGAAGAAGGCCGTCACCGCGTCGAAGCGGCCGAGGTCCCGGGGACCTCCGGGCCTCAGATCCGCGATGTCCGCCTGGTGGAACACCCCGGTGGGCACGTACTCGCGGGCAAGCGCGACCATCCTGCCCGACAAATCGACCCCGACGACCTGCAAGCCCGCCTCCGCCAACTGTCGGGAGGTCGGAACGCCGGTGCCGCACCCCAGGTCCAGCACACGGGACCCGGGCGGCAGCGAGCCGATGAGCCAGTCGGCGGACGCGACCTGCCCTTCCTTGTGCGGGAAGGCCTCGTCGTAGCGGTCGCCGATCGCGTCGAAGGCCTCAGCCTGGCCCGTGCGGTCGAGCCGCATGCTCCCGTAGCCGAGCTCGTCGGCAGGACTGCTCACGAGGATGCTCCTTCGACCCTGTGTGCAATTTCTTCACAGCCATACAAGCTTAGGTGCATATCGTCCGTTATGGCCGCTGAGGTTCGCTTCGATCGGTCGACCGCCCCTGTCAGGGCGTGCGCCGCCTCGGCGCTGAACCGGACAGCAGCAGAGCTCCGCGCAGCCTCGCGCCGGACAGGATCACGGCCTTGGAACGTTGCGCAGATTGGCCCTGGCCAGGTCGAGCATCTTGCCCACGCCCCCGTTGAGCACCGTCCTGCCTGCCGAGAAGGCGAATCCCTTCACCTGTTCGCCGGAGATGTGCGGCGGGATCGACAGTGCGTTGGGGTCGGTGACCAGATCCACCAGGCAGGGCCCGTCGTACGCCAGCGCCTCCCGCAGGCCCTCACGGATCTGGCCGGGCTTCTCGATGCGGATCGAGTGGATTCCGACCCCCGCGGCGATGGCGGCGTAGTCCACCGGTTCGTGATCGGTCTCGTAGTCGGGCAGGCCGTCGACCATCATCTCCAGCTTGACCATGCCGAGGGAGGAGTTGTTGAAGACGATCGTCTTCACCGGCAGATTATGCAGCTTGACGGTGAGCAGTTCACCCATGAGCATGCCGAGTCCGCCGTCGCCCGACATCGAGATCACCTGACGGCCCGGGTAGGCGAACTGGGCACCGATGGCGTGCGGCAGGGCGTTGGCCATGGTGCCGTGCAGGAAGGAACCGATCACGCGGCGGCGGCCGTTGGGCGTGAGGTAGCGGGCCGCCCACACGTTGCACATGCCGGTGTCGACGGTGAACACCGCGTCGTCGTCGGCGAGTTCGTCGAGGAGCGACGCCGGGTATTCGGGGTGGATCGGCACGTGGTGCTCGACGTCACGGGTATAGGCGGAGACCACGTTCTCCAGGGACTTGGCGTGGTGGCGCAGCGTCCGGTCCAGGTACGAGCGGTCGCGCTTCGCCTCGACCAGCGGCAGCACCGCGCGCAACGTCTCTCCCACGTCGCCGTGCACGCCCAGCTCCAGCGCGGTCCGCCGCCCGATCCGCGCCGCGTCGTGGTCGATCTGTACGGTGCGGGCCTGCGGCAGGAAGTCGTCGTACGGGAAGTCGGTGCCGAGCAGTACCACGAGGTCGGCCTCGTGCATCGCGTCGTAGCAGGCGCCGTAGCCGAGCAGTCCGCTCATGCCGACGTCGTACGGGTTGTCGTACTGGATCCACTCCTTGCCGCGCAGCGTGTGCCCGACCGGCGCGTGCACCCGGCCGGCGAGTTCCATCACCCCGGTGTGCGCCTCCCGTACGCCGGCACCGCAGAAGAGCATCACCTTCTCTGCCGCGTTGAGCTTCGCCGCGAGGTCACGCACCTGCTCGGGCGGAGGTACGACCCGGCCGTGGACGGTGACGAAGCTGCTCGTGCCGGTGGGACTGGCGGCGGGCGCATGGGAGAGGTCGCCGGGCATGACGAGCACCGAGACCCCGTTGTCGGACAGCGCGCGCTGTACGGCGATCCGCACCATCCGCGGCATCTGCGACGGCTGGCTCACCATTTCGCAGAACCGGCTGCACTCGGTGAAGAGCCGTTCCGGATGCGTCTCCTGAAAGAACCCGGTACCGATCTGCTTCGACGGAATGTGGGAGGCGATCGCGAGCACCGGGGCACCGGAACGGTTCGCGTCGTACAGCCCCTGGATCAGGTGGGTGTTGCCGGGGCCACAGCTGCCCGCGCACACCGCGAGCCGCCCGGTCAGCTGCGCCTCGGCCGCGGCGGCCAGCGCCGCCGCCTCCTCGTTGCGCACATGGATCCACTCGATGCCGTCAGTACGCCGGATCGCGTCGACGACGGGATTGAGACTGTCACCGGCGACGCCATAGATCCGTTCCACCCCTGCTTGGCGCAGAACATCGATCAACTGCTCTGCGACGGTCGGATTACGCACCGGGAGCCTCCTAGAGCGGGTTTCTCGACACTTCTGACCCACATCGGACCGCGCAAACGGGACAGGCACGGACAGCATTGCACGCAGGCGGAGAACGCCGTGGCGTCCGCCCCTCGGGGTGTCGAGGCCGGGGTCGGTATCGAGGTCGGTATCAAGGTCGTGTCGAAGCTGTTGAGGCAGCAGCGGCAGCGACGAGGACGAAGGGAACCAGCGTGATGGCGAAGTCGCCAGCAGCGGCTGTACCCAGACGCACATGGAGACGGATTCCTGTGGAGCCAGGTCTTCGCCGGGCCGACCGGGCCCCGGCGGTTCCCATACAGGTGGACACGGGTGGTGCCCACCCCGGTCAGGACGTCCCCACATCGTGTTGGACCACCGCATCGAGGATCGGCTTTTGACTCCGCATTCCCTGGCGTTCTACGTGGACGTCGTCACCACCGGCACCGTGC
>NZ_JAVFVX010000217.1:0-5426 GCF_033441795.1 Streptomyces sp. ADMS
TGAGCATGTCGACGAACCCCTTCGTCGACTACCACCTGATCTACGCCGTCGCCCTGATCGTCCTGGCCGCTGTCGCCGCCGGCGACACCCTGGGCGCGGGCCGACTGTGGGCCAGGCTGCCCTTCGTCCGCGACCACAGCTGGCTGCGCTGAGCAACGACGGTGCGGTGGGTCCGTCATCCGGCCCACCGCACCGCACCGCGCCGTGCAGGGGCCACTGGCCTCGAGGGACCACTGGCCCCTGCACGCCGAACCGTCCGAAGACGACGCTGGATCCGTCACCCAGGAGGTGGAGATCATGCTCCGCACCATCATCGTAGGACTCGACGGCTCGCAGGAGAGCCGGGCCGCCGCAGAGTGGGCGGCTCGCGAGGCGAAGCTGCGCGGCCTGCCGCTGAAGATCGTGCAGGTGTGGGAGCCGGTGCCGGCGCCCATGGCAGAGGCACCGCTCCTGGGAGCCGAGACCCAGCAGCACTGGACCGAGCGGATCCCGCGGGAAGCCGCCGCCGGCATCCGGCTGCGCCACCCGGGCGTCGAGGTGTCCACGGAGCAGGTCTCCGGCCAGCCGGGTGACGCACTGGCCGAGGCGGCGAAGAGCGCCGAACTGCTCGTCCTGGGCTCGCGCGGCCTCGGTGGGATCGGCGGGTTCATGATCGGCTCGGTCGGCCTGTCCGCCGTCGCGCACACGGACCGCCCCGTCGTGCTGGTCCGAGCGCTGGAAGTGGCCGCCGACGAGCACGAGCCGGACCCGGCCGGTATCCCGTCCGCCGCGACCCCGTTCCGGCCCGTGGTCCTCGGGCTCGACGTCGCGCACCCGGACGAGACGCTGATCGAGTTCGCCTTCGACGCCGCCAAACGGCGCGCGACCTCGCTGCGGGTCGTCCACGGCTGGAATCCGCCGCCCTACTACGCGTACGGCACTCCCGCCAACCCGGCGCTGCACGAGGCACTCGCCCTGAGCGCGTCCGAGGCGGTGGCGGAGGTGCTGCGCCCCTGGCGGGCGAAGTTCCCGGACGTGGAGGTCGTCGAGACGAGCCGCTACGGAAGCCCGGCCGTCCATGTCGTGGACGCCGCCCACGAGGCCTCCCTCGTCGTCGTGGGCCGGCGTATCCGCCGCAACCCGTTCGGCACCCACATCGGCCATGTCACGCATGCCGTACTGCACCACTCCACCGCCCCCGTCGCCGTCGTCCCCCACGGCTGACCCGTCCCGCCCGAGGAGAAGAGAACAATGAAGGCAGCTGTCGTACAAGCGTTCGGTGAACCCCTGGTCATCGAGGAGCGCCCCGACCCGGAGCCCGGCCCCGGCCAGGTTCGCGTGCGCGTCGAGGCCTCCGGGCTGTGCCACACCGACATCCACGCCGCCCACGGAGACTGGCCGGTCAGGCCCAACCCGCCGTTCGTCCCCGGCCACGAGGGCGTCGGCCTGGTGGAAGCGCTCGGCGAGGGCGTCACCCACCTTGCCGTCGGGCAGCGGGTCGCCGTGCCCTGGCTGGGCAGGGCCTGCGGGCGGTGCGAGCACTGCCTGTCCGGCTGGGAGACGCTGTGCGAGCAGCAGATCAACACCGGATACGGCTGCGACGGCGGATACGCCGAGAAGATGCTGGCGTGGGCCGACTTCGCGCAGCCGGTGCCCGACGGGATCAGCGCCCTGGAGGCCGCCCCGCTGACCTGCGCCGGCGTCACCACGTACAAGGCGCTCAAGGTCGCGGAGGTCAAGCCCGCGCAGCTCGTCGCCATCTCCGGCATCGGCGGGCTCGGTCACCTCGCCGTGCAGTACGCGAAGATCGCCGGCGCCACGGTCGCCGCGATCGACGTCACCGACGAGAAGCTGCGACTGGCCGCCGAACTCGGCGCGGACATCGTCATCGACGCCCGCAAGGAGAACGTCGGCGAGGTGCTCAAGCAGCACGGCGGGGCCCACGCCGCCATCGCGCTCGCGGTGAACGACGCGGCCTTCGAGGCCGTCAACTCCGGGCTGCGGCGCGGCGGCAAGCTGGTCATGGTGGCCCTGCCGGCGCACGGCACGGTCCGCGTGCCCATCTTCGACACCGTCCTGAACGGCACGTCGGTGATCGGCTCGATCGTCGGGACCCGGAAGGATCTCGCGGAGGTCTTCCAACTGCACGCGGCCGGCCGCACCAAGGTCATCTACGAGGCCCGCCCCCTCGCCGCCGTCAACGACTCCATCGACGAGGTGCTGCGCGGCGAGGTCAAGGCCCGGATCGTCTTCGACCTGGGTGAGGGGCGGTGAGCACGATGGTCCTCCCGATCGTCGTCGGCGTGGACGGTTCCGAACCCAGCCTGCGGGCCGCCGACTGGGCGGCCGACGAGGCCGCCCTCCGCGGGGCACCGCTGCGACTGGTGTACGCCTCCCGCTGGGAGCAGTACGAGGGCGCCGCTCTCGCACAGGAGCTCGACACGCTGTCCCGGCAGATCACGGCCGAGGACATCGTGGGGGCCGCCGCACAGCGCGCCCGCCTGCGCCAGGCCGACGTCAAGAGCACCACCGAAGTGCTGCCGGACGAGCCCGAGCAGGCGCTGGTCCGTGAGGGAAACGAGGCCGCCGCGCTGGTGCTCGGCACCCGTGGTCGCAGCGGTCTCGTGGAGATGCTGCTCGGGTCGGTCAGCCTGACCGTCGCCGCCCACGCGGGCTGCCCGGTGATCGTGGTGCGCGGCAGCCACGACAACCAGGTCCGAGCCGGGACGCGCGGCCGCGTCGTCGTGGGTGTGGGCGAGAGGGGGACGGACTCCGCCGCCCTGCGCTTCGCCGTCCGGGAGGCGAAGCTGCGCCACGCGACCCTGGACGCCGTACGGGCCTGGCGGTGCCCGGCACACGAGACCACCGACCACCCCCTGCTCTCCGGCGAATCCGCCCGTCTGCACGAGCAGCATGCCGCCGAGGTCCTGGAGCGGGCGCTGAAGGACGCACCCGCAGAGGTGGACCTGCGCCGGCGCACGGTCGAGGGCCCCGCCCGCAGGGTCCTGCAGGCCGCCTCGTACGAGGCCGATCTGCTGGTCGTCGGGGCCCGGCGCAACCCGGGGCACCTCGGGCTCCAGCTGGGGCGCGTCGCTCACGCGCTGCTGCACCACTCCGCCTGCGCCGTCGCGGTCGTACCCGAGCGGGCGTGAGAGGCGACCGGCTGTTCAGAGGCTCGCCGCGTGGTCGGGGACGTAGGTCTGCAGATCCCGCGGCGAGCGTTCGTAGCCGGTCGACGGCGGCCGTGCCGGCAGTTCCAGCACCGGCGGCGGCACCTCGTGGTAGGGCACGGACGACAGCAGGTGGGCGATCATGTTCAGCCGCGCCCGGCGTTTGTCGTCGCTCTCCACCACATACCAGGGCGCCTCGGAAATGTCGGTGTGCACCAGCATCTCGTCCTTGGCCCTGGAGTACGCCTCCCAGCGGGTGATCGACTCCAGGTCCATCGGCGAGAGCTTCCAGCGCCGCAGCGGGTCCTCCAGCCGGCGCCGGAAGCGCTCCTGCTGCTCGGTGTCACTCACAGAGAACCAGTACTTGCGCAGCAGGACGCCGGCTTCGACCAGCATGCGTTCGAAGATCGGGCACTGACGGAGGAAGAGCTGGTGCTCCTCCTTCGTGCAGAAGCCCATCACATGCTCGACTCCGGCCCGGTTGTACCAGGAGCGGTCGAACAGCACGATCTCCCCGGCCGCCGGCAGATGCTCGACGTACCGCTGGAAGTACCACTGACTGCGCTCCCGCTCGGTCGGCTTCGGAAGCGCCGCGATCCGGGCCACGCGCGGGTTGAGGTGTTCGGCGACCCGCTTGATCGTCCCGCCCTTGCCCGCCGCGTCCCGGCCCTCGAAGACGACCACCAGCCGGGTGCCCGTCGCCCGCACCCACTCCTGAAGCTTCACCAGCTCCATCTGCAGCCGCAGCAGTTCCTTCTCGTACGACTTGCGCGGCAGCTCCGTTGACTTCTTGCCGACCATGCTGCCTCCACCGCCCGATGACCCCTACGTCGCGACCTCCGGAGTCTCCCCCATGTCCAAGGTCGAACACCAGGACCATGACCGTATGTGTCGGTATCGACGGCTTGCGGTCGCGTCGGCCCGCACCAACCGCCTCCTGGACCTGACGGCGCCGCAGCGGCGTGCGGCAGCGGGCCGGTCGGCGGCCACAGAGGGGCCGACCGGCCCGGTCGGGGCCCCGTACAGCCCATGGGCTCCGCCGCCGTTCCGTCGGACGATCCAAGTATCGGAAGCCATGGAGGAGACCCGCGATGACGGACGACCTGCTCGACCGGCCCACGGTCCACGCCCTGCTCGCGGACGGCACCACCGTGTGCATCCGTCCGGTGCGGCCGGGTGACCACGACCAGCTGCGAGGGTTCTACGAGGAGATGTCGCCGGAGAACCTCCGCCTGCGTTTCTTCGCGGCGAGCCGGCGCTCGGCCGCCTTGGCCGCCGACCGCGCCTGCACCCCGGCCGGTCCGGGCTACCGGGCCCTGCTGGCCGAGGTGGACGGCCGGGTGATCGGCATCGCCGAGTACGGCACCGGCAAGGAGACGGAAGGCGGTGGGACGAACAGCGCGGAGATCTCCATCGCCGTCGCCGACGGACTGCACCACCGGGGCGTGGGCACCCTCCTCGTCGAACACCTGGTCTCGGCGGCGCGCGCGGAGGGCATCACCACCTTCACCGCCGACGCGCTCAGCGAGAACAACGAGGTGCTCCGCCTCTTCGCCGACCTCGGCCTGCGCATCTCCCGCCGCTTCGAGGGACCGGAGGTGCGCTGTACGTTCCACCTGGATGAAAACGACACCTATCTGTCCGCCGTCGAGGCCCGGGGCCGCGCCGCAGACGTGGCCAGCCTGCTGCCCCTCCTGCGGCCGTCCGTGGTCGCCGTGGCCGGCGCCGGACGTACGCCAGGATCGGTGGGCCGGGCTGTTCTGCACCACCTGCACTCGGGCGGTTTCACCGGGCGCCTCTTCGCCGTGAACCCCAGTGTCACCTCGGTGCTCGGTGTGCCGTCCCACCCGTCGGTCGCGGCGCTGCCCAGGACACCCGATCTGGTGATCGTGGCCGTACCGGCCGCCGCGGTCCCGGCCGTCGCAGAGGAGAGCGGCAGAGCCGGGGTACGCGCCCTCGTCGTCGTCACCGCCGGCCTCGACCACACCCAGGCACAGGCCCTGCTGGCCGCCTGTCGCACCTACGGCATGCGGCTCGTCGGCCCCAACTGCCTCGGCGTCTCCCACACCGACCCGGAACTGAGCCTCGACGCGACCTTCGCCGCCGAGCACCCCCGCCCCGGGACGGCCGGTGTCGCCGTGCAGTCCGGCGGGGTCGGTATCGCCCTGCTCGACGGACTGTCCCGGCTGGGCATCGGGGTCTCCTCGTTCGTGTCCCTCGGGGACAAGTACGACGTCAGCGGCAACGACATGCTCCAGTGGTGGGAGAGCGACGGCC
>NZ_JAVFVX010000218.1:0-5405 GCF_033441795.1 Streptomyces sp. ADMS
ACTTCGGCCGTATCACCCTGGACCAGGACCTGATCCTGTACCTCTTCGGTACGCCGGGCCAGGACCGTTTCTGGTTCATGTGGGACGACCTGGTGCGCGGCGCGATCGGCGCCGTGGTCCTGGTCGACACCCGCCGCCTCGCGGACTGTTTTCCCGCGGTCGACTACTTCGAGAACAGCGGCCTGCCGTTCGTCATCGCCCTCAACGGCTTCGACGGGCACCAGCCGTACAACCCCGAAGAGGTGCGCGAAGCGCTCCAGATCGGTCCGGACGCCCCGATCATCACGACGGACGCCCGGCACCGCTCGGATGCGAAGAGTGCGCTGATCACGCTGGTCGAGCACGCGCTCATGGCCCGCCTGCGGTAGCCAAGGCAACAATGCCGTACGGCGGTTGTCGTAGATACACCGGAGCCGACTGTGGCCTTTGACACGGTCGGCCCCGGTGTTCATAACGTTTCGACAGAGATATCTGGTGGTATGGCCACGCGTCGCGGTCACGTGGTCTCACTGCGCTCACATAGGCCCCGCCTTTTGGCGGGGCTCGTTCTTTATGACCGTTTTACGTGGGGCTTACATCACTATGGATCTTCCCATTCCGGTGTTTGGAAGAGCGAAGGCTGACGTGCTGGAATGCCTGAACTGCCTAATAGTCAAAGACGTGGACCTGCAGAGGGTCTTTGACTTACCGGCTCTGAGAGAATGCGGCACAACGTTGGTGCCTTCCGCCGAGAGGTTGTTGGTCGAGTGAGGCGAAGCAAGAACGGTCCCGAGCCGTCGGCACGGGGCAACTTCACCCCGCCGCCGCGCGGAGCGGCGCCCGCCCCTGTGCCCGGCTCGGAGCCGACGGCGCCACCCGCTCCGAGCGGCGGCCGTTTCTCCCCGCGCAACTGGCGCGTGCCGACCAGGCTGAACGCGATCCTGCTGATACCCGTGATGGTCGGCCTCGTCATGGGCGGCTTCCAGGTGAAGAGCTCGATCGACACCTGGCAGGAGGCCGAGGACGCGGAGAAGACCGCGCGCCTCGTGCAGGCCGCCCTGGTGTACGGCGACGCCCTCTTCCAGGAGCGCGACATCACCGCGGCCCCCCTGCTCCAGGGCAAGGGCGAGGAGGACGAGACGGTCGTCAAGGCCCGCGCGGCCACCGACAAAGCCGCCGACGCCTTCGACGCCGCCGCCCTGAACATCCCGGACAAGCCCGGCGTCCAACGCCGCCTGAAGCTGTTCCGTGAGGCCGAGCCCCAGCTGGAGACGATCCGCGCGGCCGCGTACACCTCCGAGCTCACCGGTGTGCAGTCCGAGGAGAGCTACACCGCCGTCACACACACGCTGATGGAGTTCTCCAACGAGCTGGGCCTGGGCACAGGCAACATCACCGCGTACGGCCGGACGGTCTACGCCCTCTCGCTGACCAAGGCCGCGCTGTCGCTGGAGCGTTCCATCGGCATGCACCTGCTGATCAAGCCCGGCCCCGGCGAGGGCAGCTTCCAGAGCCAGCGCATCGCTCTCGCCTCGTACGCGTACCTCGAGCGGATCGCCATCGAGGAGTACATCGCGGGCGGTACCGCCGAGGACGCCAAGAAGCTGGAGGACGCGACCGCCGAGGTCACGGCCCAGGGCAAGGAGATGGCCGAGCAGGCCGCGCAGACCGCCGCGGCAAACGGCGAGACCTATGTCGCGCCGCCGGCCGATCCGACCCGGATGATCTCGTCCCTCGCCGCGCTCTCCACGACCGACGCCGCTGCTCGCGCCGAGCTCGCCGCGAGCGGCATCACGCCCCAGAACTGGTGGGCGGTCAACACGCTGAAGTACAACGCGTACCTCAAGCTGGAGTCGGATCTCACCAAGACCGCGGTGAACGAGGCGTCCAGCATTTCCGACGACGCCAAGCGCGACGCGTTCATCGTGGGTGCGGCCGTCGTGGTCGCCCTGCTCCTCGCCTTCATCCTGGCCGGCGCGGTGGCCCGCCAGATGAGCCGCTCGATGCGCCAGCTGCGCAACGCCGCCTTCGGCATCGCCGAGCAGCGTCTGCCGATGCTGGTCGACCAGCTCTCGCGCACCGACCCCGGACGCGTCGACACCCGGGTCGCCGCCATCCCCATCAACACCACCGACGAGATCGGCGAGGTCGCCCGCGCCTTCGACCAGGTCCACCGCGAGGCGGTCCGGCTGGCCGCCGAGCAGGCCATGCTCCGGGGCAACATCAACGCGATCTTCACCAACCTGTCGCGCCGAAACCAGTCCCTGATCGAGGGCCAGCTGACCCTGATCACCGAGCTGGAGAACAACGAGGCCGACCCGGACCAGCTGGAGAGCCTCTTCCGCCTGGACCACCTCGCGACCCGTATGCGCCGCAACGGCGAGAACCTCCTCGTCCTCGCCGGCGAGGAGCCCGGCCGCCGCTGGGACCAGCCGGTCCCGCTGGTCGACGTCCTGCGCGCCGCCTCCTCCGAGGTGGAGCAGTACGAGCGCATCGAGCTGTCGGGCGTACCTGAGGCCGAGATCCACGGCCGCGCGGTCACCGACCTCGTGCACCTGCTCGCCGAGCTGCTGGAGAACGCGACGACGTTCTCGTCCCCGCAGACGAAGGTCCGGGTGACGGCGACCCGTCTCCCCGACGGCCGCATCATGGTCGAGATCCACGACAAGGGCATCGGCCTCACCGCCGAGGACTTCGCGGACATCAACCACAAGCTGGCCAACCCGCCGACCGTCGACGCCGCGATCTCCCAGCGCATGGGCCTGTTCGTGGTCGGCCGGCTGTCCGACCGGCACGGCATCCGTGTCCAGCTCCGCCCCTCGGGCGAGCAGGCCGGAACGACCTCGCTGGTGATGCTCCCGGACGCCATCACCCACGGTGGCGGCGGTGAGCAGCAGATGCAGCGCGACGAGTTCACCGTCTCGCAGATCATCCCGGACCAGCAGCAGTACATCGGCGAGAACTTCCAGTCCGCCCAGCAGCAGCCGATGCGTACGGCCGCCGAGCTCGGCTTCGACGACAGCCGCTACACCGAGGTCCCGGACGACATCCGCGAGCTGGACCCGGTCGGCCGCTCCCTGATGCGTGAGGAGCGCCGCGCGCAGCTGGAGGCCCAGTCCCACCCCGAGCCGGGCAGCCCGGAGGCCCTCGACGCCCCCGCGTACGGCGACGACTTCACCGCCCCGCAGAACGGTCAGACCCCGAACCCGGAGCAGTCCTTCACGGGGTACGACCAGCAGACGGCGTACGAGGAGCAGCAGCAGCAGCCGTACGAGGAGCCGTACTTCAACGGGAGCGACGGCTTCCCGCAGACGGACGACTTCCCGGCGACCGGCAGCGAGTACCCGTCGACGAACGGCGGCTACCCTTCCCCGAACGGCAACGGCGGCTACCCGGAGCCCGCGTACACCGAGCCGGCCCAGGAAGAGCCCGCCCCGGCCCACGCCTCCGCCCCGGAGTCCTTCTCGGCCTTCGAGGAGCGGCGCTACCAGGATGACTGGCCGCAGCCGGACGGTTACCAGAACGGGCACCGCTCCGAGTACGCTCCGGAAACGGAATCTGCGCAGGCCGCTGACGTGAGTGAGCGGAACCACGTAGGCTTCGAACGACCGGGACCGGCCCCCTCCGCTCCCCACGCGCTGACCGATGCCGGGCTCCCCCGCCGCGGATCCACCGCGAGCGGCACCAGCAACGGCACTGCCCGGCAGCCTGTGGACCAGGAGACACCGGCCCCGGCCCCGGCGGAGCAGAACGGCAACGGAACCGGTCCCGACGACTGGCGCTCGGCCAACGACGAGCGCTGGCAGCAGGCCTCACAGCTCCGCAAGCCCAAGGCGGGCGGGGTAACCTCCTCCGGTCTGCCGCGCCGGGTGCCGAAGGCCAACCTGATCGAGGGTGCCGCGGAAGCGACTCCCCAGGGAGGCCCGTCGGTCTCCCGCGCCCCCGAGGACATCCGGGGCAGGTTGAGCAACCTGCGCCAGGGCGTCCAGCGGGGACGCATCGCAGGTAGTGACACGAACGGCCAGGCCACCAGGAATCACCACGGTGGGCCTGACAGCACCTACAACCAGGAGCGTTAGTGTGAGCCCGATGAGCCAGGCGGCGCAGAACCTCAACTGGTTGATCACCAATTTCGTGGACAACACCCCCGGGGTGTCGCACACGGTGGTGGTCTCCGCCGACGGACTCCTTCTGGCGATGTCCGAAGGCTTTCCGCGAGACCGTGCGGACCAGCTCGCCGCTGTCGCCTCCGGTCTGACCTCTCTCACCGCGGGTGCCTCGCGCATCTTCGAAGGCGGGAGTGTGAACCAGACGGTCGTGGAGATGGAGCGGGGATTCCTGTTCCTCATGTCCGTTTCCGACGGTTCCTCGCTCGCGGTGCTTGCACATCCGGAGGCCGACATCGGTCTCATCGGGTACGAGATGGCGCTTCTGGTCGACCGTGCCGGTACGGTCCTGACACCCGATCTGCGTGCGGAGCTCCAGGGGAGCCTTCTCAACTAGCAGTCAGACGGTGCGTTTTGGCGTCCCGGGACGATAGGTTTCGGACGCGGCTCCACAGTGATGCGGTGCCCGGCACAGTCGGAGGAGGAGAAAGTGGCAACACCCCCAGGCGGTTCGTCCTCGGGCAACTGGTCCTACGGCCCTGGCCAGGGTCAGGGCCAGGGTGACCAGAACCGGTACAACTTTCCCTCCGCACCGAGCCACCGCCGGCAGCAGCCGTACGCACCCCAGAACCCCCAGGGTCCCGGGCCGTCACCGTACGACCAGCCGCCGGCCCCGCGTATCCAGCCCGTACAGCCGCAGCGCCGCTCTTCGGAGCCGTCGCCGGCCGGCGGGTCGAGCAACCCCCTGGTGCGCCCGTACGCCATGACCGGCGGCCGGACGCGCCCGCGTTACCAGCTCGCCATCGAGGCGCTGGTGCACACCACTGCGCAGCCGCACCAGATGCAGGGCCAGTTGCCCGAGCATCAGCGGATTTGCAACCTCTGCCGAGAGATCAAGTCGGTGGCCGAGATCTCGGCGTTGCTGACCATCCCTCTCGGTGTGGCCAGGATCCTCGTCGCCGACTTGGCGGAGGCAGGCCTGGTCGCCATTCATCAGCCCGGCGGCGACGAGAGCGCCGGCGGCCAGCCAGACGTGACTTTGCTCGAAAGGGTGCTCAGTGGACTTCGCAAGCTCTAGCGGAGGGCCTTCCCGCTCCACCACGTCCGCGAAAATCGTGGTGGCGGGCGGCTTCGGCGTGGGCAAGACCACGTTCGTCGGGGCCGTCTCGGAGATCAATCCGCTGCGTACCGAGGCCGTGATGACGTCCGCGTCCGCGGGCATCGACGACCTGACGCACACCGGGGACAAGACGACGACGACCGTCGCCATGGACTTCGGCCGTATCACCCTGGACCAGGACCTGATCCTGTACCTCTTCG
>NZ_JAVFVX010000219.1:0-5352 GCF_033441795.1 Streptomyces sp. ADMS
CATAACGGACGAGACCACACCAACCTGGCGAGGAACTTACTAGGACTTAAAGGGCAATTCGGCTACATCAAACGCCCTCTGAGAGGTGCCGATGGGACGCACTGATCGTTACTGGGATGGGGATCAGGGGTCGCTTCGGGGCACCAGGGTCGAGCTTGTTGCCGAAGGGTGGTCGGCGTGGAAGACTCCGCCGCTGGCGGCGGGGACTCGTGCCGACGAGCCCGCACAGCACCGCTCCCGCGGGCTCGAGCAGCAGCTCTGGCGGGTGGCCGCTGCAAACGCTGGCCGCCAGGACGAGAACCCAACGCTGACCAAGATCACTGGCCGGATCTCATGCGATGAGAAGATTCCGGCCCCTGAGCGTCATGACGGGGTCGCGGCTGCCCGAGGAAAGTGCTGCACTCGGATCGCTTCCTGGTCTCTGTACGTCCAGGAGTCCACCCTCGGCTGCCAGGTCGTGAGGGCTCTGGTGGCACGCGTCGCACGCTGAACGGGAAGGGCCCGACCCGGCAGCGCGGGTTGTCCGCCGCATGGCGGTCATGCATCACCTGGCGCGGGACAACGCGGAACCAGCTCAGTCCTCTGGTGTGGGTACGGCTGAGCCGGGCGGGAGCTTTTGGCCCTCTTCAGGCATCGCGAGTAGGCACATCGCATACCGAAAGCCTTGGTTCCAGGTGTCCTCTGCGTGATTCCAGGCATACAATTCACGGGTGGAACTCTTGTAGGTCCCGTATTGCTTTACGCACAGGTCGTAAAGCGCGTCCCAAGAGTCGAACTTGAGGCCTTGGGGAGCCTTCACGTAGCCCAGGCCCTGCAGCTCGTGTGGTTTGTTGCAGTCCACCAGGAGATGGGCGTAGTTGTTTTCTTCGATTTTCTTGCTGTTGTAGCAGTCGCCGATTGAGCTGTTCTCGACGAAGATCTGTTCCCCCTGCTTCCGGTAGTCACCCACCGGGCCGTAGAGGCTGACGGTCTTTCCGAAGAGCGTGCAGGCGGTGTTGCGCACGCCTTTGTCCCAGCCAGCCTCGCTGGGGACCAGAGCGAAGGGCTGGACGTCGACCATTTTGCTCACCGTGTCCCGCAAAAGGCCTGTGCAGATCCCCGGGCCGTTGGCCCTCGCATCGGCCAGGGATGTGGTTGCGTTCACGTCCAGGACCTGGCCGTCTGGGTACGTCTTGCAGTCCACGATTTTCAGTTTGGGCAGGCTTTTGAGCCTTCCCTCGGGCCATGCGGCGCGGACACAGTCCCCGGGTTTCAGCTCGCGGGTCAGTCCGACCTGGTCCCCGTACGGCGGGACCACCTCCGTCTTCGGGGCCTTGGTGTCCGGGCTTGCGAGCAGTGCGGCTCCCGCCCATACGCCACCGCCGATGAGTAGAAGCACAGCGGCGATGACGCCCCACCCCCGGCCTGAAGGGAGCTTGGCGCTCCAGCGATGCCGCGGTCTCGGCGGAGCCTGCGCGGGCGAAGGGCCTTCTTCGGCCGGCGGTGCGACAGGAGGCGGCCGCGAGGCCGGCGGCTCTTCTGGTAGCGGCGTCGTCTCCGCCTCCGGGACGGCCGGCTTGTGCACTCCCGGTGCCGCACCCGGCGTGGCGGTGAGCCCGGCGAGCGTGCGCATCGCCTCGTCGCTGCCCATCCGCTGTTCGGGATCCTTGGCCATCAGGCCGGCCAGGACCGGTCCCAGGTCTCCTGCCCGGGTCGGCGGCGGGGGCTCCTGGAATAGCAAGGCCGACAGGGTCTCATAGGGCGTCGGCCGGTCGAACGGACCGCTCCCCTCCACGGCGTAATGCAAGGTGGCACCGAGTGAGAAGAGGTCGGAAGCCGGGCTGGGTGCCACTCCACGGGCGCGTTCCGGTGCCAGGAATCCTGGGGTTCCGATGAACCCCGAGGTTGTGGTGAGCCGTGTCTCGCCCGAGTCCGGCTGCAGCGAGATGCCGTAGTCGGTCAGCAAGACCTGCCCGCCTGCTACGCCGCCTGGGGCCTGTGCGCCAGGCCCAGTCAGCAGGATGTTGGCCGGTTTGACGTCCCGGTGCAGGATTCCGGCCCGATGGCCCGCCGTCAATGCATCGAGCACGGCCACACCGATAAGCGCAGTGTCGGCGGGTGACAGTGGACCCTGATCACGCACCACCTCGGCGAGATCCTTTGCCCCGGGCACGAATGCCATCACGATCCAGGGCAGGCCGTCTTCCTCCACGACGTCGTACACAGTGGCGACGTGCGGATGGCTGCGCAGCCGGGCAGCGTTCCGCGCCTCGACTCGTGCGCGGGCAATCCGGGCGCCCCACTGCTCCTCCGGGACCCCTACGGGGAGAGTCAGTTCCTTGAGGGCGACCTCACAGTCGAGAATCTGGTCGTAGGCGAGCCATACCCGCCCCATTCCCCCGGCCCCGAGCCTGCGCAGCACCCGGTACCGCCCCGCTACCAGGCGCTCGGCACCGTTGCCCTCCGCCATACAGACCTCCATAACGCCTGACACAAACCGCATGATCTTTGATTAAAAACTACAAATACTCTCAAAATGACTTGCAGGCACGCCAGACACGCACCGCCGCCTGGGCGAGGGCAAGCGGTGTGGTGAGGCCTACCGAGCGCGGCGGCGTCATCGGCGCGGGCTGCTCGAGGCTGATCACACTCGGGATCATTTCGACTTGGGCGGTGTTTGGAGGTGGCGCCGCCAGCTCCGCTGGTCAGGCGTGTCGCGGCACGCGACGCGGGGGCCTGCCGGCTGACAAGGTGCCGTTGATCCGCGGGAAGTACGGCGGCGGCGAACGACGCGACCATCAGCTGCTGCGCGAGCGAGGGCCGGTGAGCCGTGCTACGGCAAGTTGCGTCACTGTCGAATAGGCAGCAGTGGTCAGCTCCGCACCGCCGCACCGCCCGAGTGCGTCCAGGCGACGATCAGCGCCGGGACGGCGCTGGCTGTACGGCGGGTCGGTCGGGCCCTGCCCAGTCGTGCTCCTCGCCAGCGGGCGGGCCGAATCCTCTCGTGACAGCGCTGCGTTGGCGTTCCGCGCCCCGCAGGATCATGCTTGTCAGTAGTAGAGCCCTGGCCATGCAGGTCCCCGCGGCGCAGCGGGACACGGAGCGAGGATGGGCGAGATGAACCGCGATGGAACGACTTCCCACCCCTGAGCGGCCAGACGAGTCGGACGCATCCCCCGGGTCGGCGTTCACGGCCACGGCAACCGTCAATGAGCAGGGCATCGTGACGGGGTGGAGCGAAGGTGCCCAGCGGCTGCTCGGCTACGCGGCCTCGGAAGTCGTGGGGCGGCCCGCCGCCGGGCTGCTCCCGGATGACGTCGGTGAAACGATCCGGAGGCCGCCGGGCGGGCTGGACCGGTGGAGCGGCACTCTGGCGCTACGGCACCGGGACGGCCACCAGTTGGAGCTGCGACTGCTCGCGCACCGCCGGACGTCAGACGGGGGCATCACCACGTGGCGTGTGGTGTCCGCCGTGGCAGGGAAGCGGTGCACGCCCGGAGGCGAACCGCTGAAGGAGTGGACGTTCTCCCAATCCCCCGACATCCTGGCGATCTTCGACACCGACCTGCGGCTGGTGGCGGCGAACGCCGGCATGGAGCGCGCGCTGTCCCTTGCCGAGGTGGAGATGCGCGGGCTGCACCTGCCGGAGATCGCACCGCATTCCGTGAGCCACGAGGCCGAGAAGAGGATGCGCCTGGCGTTGGAGACCGGCGAGCAGCATTACGTGGAGGCCTACATCTGCCCCACAGGTGTGAGCCCAGAGCGCGGCTGGTCGACATCCCTGGCCCCGCTGAAGGACGCGGACGGCCGGGTGCGCGCCGTGTGCCTGACGGCGCACTCCAGGCCTGAGGGGTACCTTGCCCGGCAGCGGATGCTCTTGTTGAGCGACGCCGGCGCCCGCATCGGCACCACTGTGGACATCGCACGTACCGCGCAGGAACTGGCCGACGTCGCCGTCCCTTGGCTCGCGGACTTCACAGCCGTCGACCTGCTCGACCTCCCCCAAGGCGACGAGCCAGCCTCGGCCTCGTCGGCCGGACCGGTCACTATGCGCCGCACCGCTGTGCGGTCGGTCCTCGAAGGGAGCCCGGAGTCCCCGGTCGCGGTGGGCGAGACGGCCTCCTACCCGGAGCTGTCACCTCCGGCTGAGTGCCTGGCTGCAGGGCATCCCGCCCTGTATGAGATGGCCGACTCCACCATCGCCCGGTGGGCGGTCCAGGACCCCGCAGCCGGCTGGATCCGCGAGTACGGGACACACTCGATGATGATCGTGCCGATGCGTGCCCACGGCATCACGCTCGGCGTGGTCCTCTTCAGCCGTCACCAACGCCGGGAACCCTTCGATCCAGACGACCTGCTGCTGGCCGAGGAGCTCACGGCCAAGGCGGCCGTCAGCATCCACGATGCCCGGCGGTACGCCCCGGAGCGCACCTCGACCATCACTCTGCAGCGCAGTCTGCTCCCGCACGCGCTGCCCGGTCAGGCGGCACTTGAGGTCGCCTCCCGCTACCTGCCCACCGGTACCCCTGCCGGCGTGGGCGGCGACTGGTTCGACGTGATCCCGCTGTCCGGAGCACGGGTGGCGCTCGTCGTGGGCGATGTCGTCGGCCACGGCATCCGCGCCTCCGCCACCATGGGCCGCCTGCGCACCGCAGTAAGAACCCTGGCCGACGTCGACCTGCCCCCCGACGAACTACTCACCCACCTCGACGACCTCGTCATCCACCTAGCCGCCGACGAAGGCAGCACGGAACCCTCCACCGAAACCGCCGGGGGTATTGGCACCACCTGCCTGTACGCGGTCTACGACCCGGTCTCCCGCCTCTGCACCCTCGCCCGTGCCGGCCACCCCCCACCCGTCGCGGTCACTCCGGACGGCGCCGTCTACTTTCTCGATGTCCCAGCCGGCCCGCCGCTGGGCCTGGGCGGACTGCCCTTCGAGAGCTTTGAGATCGAACTGCCCGAGGGCAGCATCCTCGCCCTGTACACCGACGGTCTGCTCGAAGCCCGCGACCACGACATCGACGAAGCCCTCGACCAAATGTTCGCGGCCCTCTCTTCCCCCGCCCCGACGCTGGACACGATCTGCGACAGGATTCTCGCCCCGGTGCTGAGCCACTGCCCCGATGACGACATCGCCCTGCTCATCGCCCGTACCCGGGCCCTACACGCCGACCAGGTGACCTCCTGGGACATAGCTTCCGATCCCGCCATCGTCGCCCAGGCCCGCAAAGACGCCACCGACCAGCTGACAGCCTGGGGACTGGACAACGCCGCCTTTATCACCGAACTGATCGTCAGCGAACTCGTCACCAACGCCATCCGCTACGGCCAACCACCCATCCAACTGCGGCTGATCCACGAGAACAGCAC
>NZ_JAVFVX010000021.1:0-31957 GCF_033441795.1 Streptomyces sp. ADMS
CCCGGTGCTCCGGGCGGCTGTTCCTGCGGGTCCAGCGAATTGCGCAGCAGAGTCGGTTTCCACGCGGGCGGGGGAGCTCTCCGGGCGGGTTACGCTTGGTGGTCATCCCCCGTCAGCTCACGAAGGTAACGCCGCGATGTCTGCCGAGTCGGTTTTCCCGCAGCTCGAAGCCCTGCTGCCGCATGTGCAGAAGCCGATCCAGTACGTGGGCGGCGAGCTCAACTCCACGGTCAAGCCCTGGGAGGACTGCGACGTCCGCTGGGCGCTCATGTACCCGGACGCGTACGAGGTCGGGCTGCCCAACCAGGGCGTGATGATCCTGTACGAGGTGCTGAACGAGCGCGCGGGCGTCCTCGCCGAGCGTACGTACAGCGTCTGGCCGGACCTTGAGGCGCTGATGCGGGAGCACGGCGTCCCGCAGTTCACCGTGGACGGTCACCGGCCCGTGAAGGCCTTCGACGTGTTCGGGCTGTCCTTCTCCACGGAGCTGGGCTACACGAACATGCTGACGGCGCTGGACCTGGCGGGTATCCCGCTGGAGTCCAGGGACCGTGGCCTGGACGACCCGATCGTGCTGGCCGGCGGCCACGCCGCCTTCAACCCCGAGCCGGTCGCGGACTTCATCGACGCGGCGATCATCGGCGACGGCGAGCAGGCCGTCCTCGACATGACGGAGATCATCCGCGCCTGGAAGGCGGAGGGCCGGCCGGGCGGTCGCGAGGAGGTCCTGTTCCGCCTGGCGAAGACGGGGTCCGTGTACGTTCCGGCGTTCTACGACGTGGAGTACCTGGCGGACGGCCGGATCGCCCGCGTCGTCCCCAACAAGTCGGGTGTCCCGTGGCGGGTGTCCAAGCACACGGTCATGGACCTCGACGAGTGGCCCTACCCCAAGCAGCCGCTGGTCCCGCTCGCGGAGACCGTCCACGAGCGCATGTCGGTCGAGATCTTCCGCGGCTGCACGCGCGGCTGCCGCTTCTGCCAGGCCGGCATGATCACGCGCCCCGTGCGGGAGCGGTCGATCACGGGCATCGGCGAGATGGTGGAGAAGGGCCTGAAGGCGACGGGCTTCGAGGAGGTGGGCCTCCTCTCCCTGTCCTCGGCGGACCACTCGGAGATCGGGGACATCGCGAAGGGGCTCGCGGACCGCTACACGGAGGACAAGGTCGGACTGTCGCTCCCGTCGACCCGCGTGGACGCCTTCAACGTGGACCTCGCCAACGAGCTGACCAGGAACGGCCGCAGGTCCGGCCTGACGTTCGCGCCCGAGGGCGGCAGCGAGCGCATGCGCAAGGTCATCAACAAGATGGTGTCCGAGGAGGACCTCATCCGGACCGTCTCCACGGCGTACGGCAACGGCTGGCGCCAGGTGAAGCTGTACTTCATGTGCGGTCTGCCGACGGAGACCGACGAGGACGTCCTCCAGATCGCCGACATGGCCATGAACGTGATCGCCGAGGGCCGCAGGGCCTCCGGCCAGAACGACATCCGCTGCACGGTCTCGATCGGCGGCTTCGTGCCCAAGCCGCACACCCCGTTCCAGTGGGCACCGCAGCTCTCCGCCGAGGAGACGGACGCGCGCCTGACGAAGCTCCGGGACAAGATCCGCGGCGACAAGAAGTACGGCCGCTCGATCGGCTTCCGCTACCACGACGGCAAGCCCGGCATCGTCGAGGGCCTGCTGTCGCGCGGCGACCGGCGTATCGGCGCGGTGATCCGCGCGGTGTACGAGGACGGCGGCCGCTTCGACGGCTGGCGCGAGCACTTCTCGTACGACCGCTGGATGGCCTGCGCGGAGAAGACGCTGCCCGACTTCGGTGTCGACGTCGACTGGTACACGACGCGCGAGCGTACGTACGAGGAGGTCCTTCCGTGGGACCACCTGGACTCGGGCCTCGACAAGGACTGGCTTTGGGAGGACTGGCAGGACTCCCTCGACGAGACAGAGGTGGAGGACTGCCGGTGGACGCCCTGTTTTGACTGCGGGGTGTGTCCTGCCCTGGACACGGCCATTCAAATCGGTCCCACGGGCAAGAAGTTGCTGCCGCTGACGGTCAAGAAGGACGCTGCGACCAGCGGACACGTGCACTGACGTGAGTGAGGCGCTGCGGCGCATCGTGGAGGCTCTGGGCGGCGGCGGCGCCGGCGAGGAAGAGGCTGCTGCTGTCCTGAGGGGCGCTCGGGGCTCGGAGTGAGCGGCAGGGGGCTGTGCGGGAGGGGCCGAGGACGCCGCTGTCGCTGCCGGGGCTCTTCGGCTGTGCACTCTGAGAGATCGGGCTCGGGGGAAGACCCTCCCGCATGTGACGGCGCAGCACAGCTGGCAAGTCAGCACGCCTTGGCAAACGCCGAGAAGGGGGACCCGCCTACGGTTCGAAGATGTGCCGCAGATAGGTGTGCGGGTCGGCGAGATAGCGGCGCCAGTGATCCACGACGCCGAGCTCCCGCCAGGCGACCCTCCGCATGCCGTGCTCACCGACCTCGACGATGTCCGCGCCCGGCAGCGCGGTCAGCAACGGGGAGTGCGTGGCACAGATGACCTGGCCGCCCTCCTTGGCCAACCGGTCGATGTGCCCGATCAGCTCGAGGCACGAAGAGAAGGAGAGCGCTGCCTCCGGCTCGTCGAGAACATAGAGCCCGGCGTGAAGGAACTTCCCGCGGAACGCCGCGAGAAAGCCCTCACCATGGCTGACATGGCCCGGCGAGAACCCCTCCCTGTCCAGGGCGTCCAGCGCGGTCTCGGCACGCAGGAAGAAGCCCTTGCGGGCTGACCAGCTGGTGACCATACGGCGCCCGCGCCCCGAGGCGGCGTCGAATTTCATACGCTCGCCGAGGGCCGACTTGCCGCGCGGGGAAGCGTAGCGCCAGTCGTGGGAGCCGCCGTAGGAGTCCAGTCCGAACCCCTCTGCCAACGCCTCGACCAGGGTCGACTTCCCCGAGCCGTTCTCACCGACCAGAAAGGTCACCGGTGCGGTGAACCGCAGCCCTTCGTCGAGCAGCTGTCGGACGCAGGGCACCGACCAAGGCCAGGTCTCCTCGTCGTACGAGGAGAGATGGGCATACGCGCGTTCGATAATCACGCAACCAGTGTCGCCTGGGCTCGTCAAGCGTACGTGCGCCGTGTAGCCGGGGTCGGTACCTCGCGCTCGTTGTTGCCCGGGCTCCGGTGGCGAAGGGGCGTCCGGCGCGGGACCCGCCGGACGCCCCTTCGCGTGTGCCCGTCAGGCGACCACGGTTCCGCCGTTGGTCTGGTTGGGGGCCGGGCGCCTGTTCATCTCGACCCAGGGGTTGCCGGCGTTGGTGCCGCACTGCAGGATCGCCGGGTTGGGGCCGTTGCTGTCGAACGCGCAGGTGATCTCGTAGACCCGGCCCGTGGTGGTGATGAGGCCGAACTGGATACCCCCTGACGCGTCGTGCTCGCTGACGGAAGCGCCGCAGGGCAGGCCCGCCGCGTCGCCCCCGGGGTATCCGTCGTGGTTGCTGAGGTCCGTCCACAGCATCGGGTTGGCGGTGTTGCCCGTAAGGTCACGGATGCCCGCGTAGAAGCGGCCGTCGACCGACAGTGCGGCACGGTACTCGACGTTGCCCTGGGGGTGGTAGGCGTCGATGTCGGAGCAGGGGCCCGGTGCGCCCGTCGCGCCGGTGTTGCCCATGGGGCCGGTGGGGCCGGTGGGGCCCGTCGGACCGGTGGCGCCGGTCGGACCCTTGGGGCCGGTCGGACCTTTCGGGCCCTTCGGGCCTGTCGGGCCCTGGCACTTGTCCTTGCCGCCCGCGGTGGACGAGTCGGCGCGGTGCTTCGACCCGTTGGTCTTGCACTTGTCCTTGCCGCCGGCGCTGTAGTGGCTCGCTCCCGTGGTGTGGTCGCCCACACTGCGCGCCGCGGCCGCCGCCGGACTGACCACACTCGCGGCCAGGATCAGGGCGAGCGAGGTCACCAGCCCGGCCTTCCTGAACCTGTCCCGCGCCAGCGGCCCGAGAAGCGAACGCGTCCTGTACTCAGGACTCATCGATGTGCTCCTTGCGTCGACTTGTCTTGGCTTGCCTCGACCGGGCCGGGTGATGCCCCGAACCCGAGTGCGAGCTATACCCGCGTGTGACGCGTGGAGCGGTGATATGAGCGGCAAGGCGTGCGTTTATCAACGTATAAGACTAATTTGTGCATTCGGATGGGTTACTCCCGCGCGACGCCTTCCGCGTGTACGAACAGGGACGCGTCCGGCCCATGCCGCATTGACGCCGTGAAACAGCGGCCCCTCCTCGCCAACACCGAACGCGACCCGGGACACGTCCAGGAGGCGATCGCCCTGTACGAGCGGCGGGCGGCGGTGCTGCCCGGGCCGTCCGGCGGTCGTCATGGGCGGGAGCAGACCACCGTGACGAGGGTGAACGAGGCGTAGAAGGGTTCGTGGGCGAGGCCGGCGAACCAGGCCTCGCCCCGCTTCCTGTCGATATGCCCGTCGATGATGGCCTGTTGCATGTTGCGGCCGAGGCCCAGGGTGTGGTCGCCGTGCTCGAAGTCGGTGAATACGGGGGTGGTGGCGGTCGTCGTCTCGACGCGGAAGCCCGCCCGGACCGCCAGACGGGCGAGGCGGCGGCCGACGGTGGCATGGCGGACCACCTTCTCGGTGGTGTAGCGGGTGAACGCGCGGCTCGTCTCCAGGTCCTCCGCGTCCACCACCAGGGTGTCCCAGTCGGGTTCCACCAGACCGACGAGGGCGCCGGGGCGGGTGGCCGCGTGGAGCTGGGCCAGCACCTCCGCGGGGGAACGCACATGCATCAGAACCCGGTCGATCCTGGCGCGGTCCACTGTTCCGGGTGTGACAGGCAGGGCGTGCGCGTCCGTCTCCCGGATCTCCACCGTGCTCACCGTGCTTACGGCGGCGGTGAGTTCGCGGGCCGTCGCCAGCATCGCCGGGTCCTGGTCCACGCCGATCACCCGACCGGTCGGGCCGACCCGTTCCGCGAGGGCCGGGAGGTCGGTGCCCGGCCCGCAGCCCACGTCCAGGACGGTGTGGCCCGGGCGGAGGTCCAGCAGGTCGAGCAGCTGGCGCTTGTACGCCCGGCCGGCGTCCTCGGACGCGGCGCGCAGCATGTAGGACGCCTGGTCGGGCCTCGGCACACCGAGAGTCTTCGCCATGGCATCAGTCAAGCAGCTGTGTGGCGGGCGCCAAGTGGGTTCAGCAGAGACGCAGTTGGCAGGTATGGGTGAGGAGGTTGCCCAACAGGCCTTCCGTGTCACCGGACTTGTGGGCCCGCGCCACACCGCTGAGGCTGTGGCCGCCGTGGTCGTGGCGGAGGTGGAGCGACAGGGCCGGGCTGTTGATCCGGGCGTCCGCCGTGGGGAGTTGCAGGGGAAAGGTCGCCTGGAGGGCCCAGGCCTGCGATGCGCTCGTCCGGGCGTCTGCGCTCTCACCGTTGAGGTGCAGGCGGGCCCGGTTGTCCTCCGGGGTAAGGGTCAGTGACATCGGGATGTCCCCCTCGGGGGTGCTGATCGAGCCGCGCCAGTCGGCTGCCGGGAGGTTCGGGGGGCGCACCGGGTCGTCCGTGAAGGGCGAGATCGACTCGGGGGAGAAGCCGGGGACGAGCGTGTCGAGGACGTGGTGGGTGATCCGGTCGCGGGCTGCCTTGTCGGTGCTGTTGGTCAGTACCGACACCGACAGGTGCTGCTCGGGCACGGTCACGACGATCGCCGCCACCCCGCCCATCCCGCCGCCATGGCTCTGCACGAGGGGACCGGCGCCGCGCGACAGGCACCAGCCGAGCCCGTATCCGAGGCTCGGGTTGACCGGGCTCGCCGCACGGACGGCCGCTGCTGTCTCCGGTTTCAGCAGACGGTCGTACGACTGGGCGAAGAGCGCCAGTTGGGCGGCGGGGGCCCAGCCCAGGGTCGCGCCGGGGTGGCTGGTGTCGCAGTACGGCGGATAGGGGCGGCCGTCGCTCGTGCAGCGCGTCGCCCGGGGTGCCGGGCCGGGGTGGGCGGGGCCCAGGTGGAGGGCGGTGAGGCCCAGGGGCTCGAACACGCGCTCCCGTACGAAGTCCGCGAGCCCTTGGCCGGTCGCCGCTTCCAGCAGGTGGCCCAGGGCGCGGTAGCCGAGGTTGGCGTACTCGAAGGCGGTGCCCGGGGGGCGGTGAAGGAACGCGTACGGGGTCGCGTCGATGCGGACGCCGTCCCCGGGGCCGTCGGCGTAGTGGAAGTCGTAGTGGGCGCCGAAGCCGCCTCGGTGCTGGAGGAGCTGGCGGACGGTCGGGGCCGGCCAGTCAGGGTCACCCGGCACGGGTACGGGTGCGTCCAGGTCCAGCAGGCCCTGGTCGGCCGCCACGCAGATCGCCGTTGCCGTCATGGGCTTGGCGATCGAGGCCAGGGCGTAGGCCGTTTCGGGGGTGGCCGGGCGGAGCGCGGTGACGTCCGCGAGGCCGTGTGCCTCGGCCAGGACCACTTCGCCGTGTTCGACGACGGCCACCGAGACCGAGGGACAGTTGTGCTCGTCCAGGGTCGAAGTGCAGTACTCAGCCAGCCCGTTCAGCCCGTCCAGTGCGTTCGGCATCCGCGCATTCTGGCAGCCGGCCGAAGTCGTGGATTCACGGCCCGTGTCCCTCGTCCTGATCACTTTTCGGATGCGCCGCATCCGTACGGGGGGTTGGCGCGTCTACGTCGGTATGGATCTGGAGAAACCGACCGCCGAGGCACGGCAGCCCGAGCGGCAGTCCGAAGGGTGTCTCGTCGTTGCGATTCGCATCCCTGTGCGGATCGTCGTGCTCGTGCTGGTCGTGCCGGTGCGGATGGTGTGGGACGGGCTCGTCGCCGGCGGGCGCCTCCTCACGGACGCGGTGCTGCGTCCCCTCGGACGGGCGCTGGCCTGGGTCGCGCGGGCCGTGCTCGTCTGGCCGTTCGTCGGGTTGTGGCGGTACGTGGTCGTGCCTCTGGGCAAGGTGCTCGGCCGGCTGGGGAACGCCCTGGTCGTCGTTCCGCTGGTGTGGCTCTTCCGGTATGTGCTGACGCCTCTCGGGCACGGAATCGCCTGGGTGTTCCGGGGGATCGGCGCCGGGCTCGGGTGGGTCTACGCACGCGTGCTCACACCTGTGGGGCACGCGGTGCTGTGGGTGCTCAGGGGGCTCGGGGCGGGCGCGACAGGCCTGGGGCTCGGGGCGTACGCCGTGGCCGCGTGGCTCGTGCGGTACCTGATCGTCGTACCCGCGCAATGGCTGTACGAATGGATCCTCACGCCGGTCGGGAAAGCGGTCGCCTGGTGTGCCCGGGGGGTCGGGTTGCTCCTCAGCATGGTGATCACCGGGATCGGGTTCGTTCTCTACTGGGTGCTGCGTCTGCTTCTCGTCCTGCCCGCGATCGCGCTGTGGCGCTGGGTCCTGACGCCTCTCGGACGCGCCCTCGCCGTTGTCGGGCGGGAGGTCGGGGCCGCGCTCGGGCACGCCTGGCGCATCGCCGGGCACATCTCGCTCGCCGTCGGCCGGTTCCTCGGGACCCTCCTTCGGTGGATCTTCGTGGAGCCCGTGCGCTGGGTGTACCGGACGGTGCTGACCCCTGTCGGGCATGTCGTACGGGACGCCGTTCTGCGGCCCGCCGCCGAGGCCGCGCGCAGTGTGGGCCGCGTCACCCGGCAGGTGCTGGCCGCCGCACGCGACTCGGCACGGCAGGCGCGGGCCGACTTCCGGCGGATGCTCTTCGGGGAGCCGAAGGAGGAGGTCGCTGTGGACCGGCGGGAACCAGGAGGCGCCGACGGACGTACTCTTGGTAGTAGTACGACCGCACTCACGAAGGACTGAGCGACACTGGGCAAGCGACAGCCCGAAGGCCCGCCGCCCGCACCCGCGGTGCAGCGCATCCGACTGCGCTACACCAAGCGTGGCCGCCTCCGGTTCACCAGCCACCGTGACTTCCAGCGCGCTTTCGAGCGTGCGCTGCGCCGTGCCGAGGTGCCGATGGCCTACTCGGCGGGGTTCACGCCGCATCCGAAGGTGTCGTACGCCAATGCCGCACCCACCGGCACGGGCAGTGAGGCGGAGTACCTGGAGATCGCGCTCACCGAAGCGCGCGATCCCGACAAGCTGCGTGAGCTGCTCGACGAGTCGCTGCCCACCGGGCTCGACATCGTCGACGCGGTCGAGGCCCGGACCTCCGGGCTCGCCGACCGGCTCACGGCTTCCGTATGGGAGCTGCGACTGGAGGGTGTGGCGCCCGAGGACGCGCGCCGCGCCGTCGACACCTTCAACGCCGCCGAGACGGTCGAGGTCCAGCGCCTCGCCAAGAACGGCATGCGAACCTTCGATGCCCGGGGCGCGGTGGCGGGCCTTGAGGCAGGCGTTGAGACAGGTGTTGAGACGCACGGTCCACGTGCTGATAGGCCGACGGACCAGCCCTGTGCGATACTGCGGCTGGTTGTTCGGCACGTGACGCCTGCCGTTCGACCCGACGACGTCCTGTCCGGTCTCCGCGCCGTGGCCGACCTGGCGCCGCCGGTCCCGGCAGCGGTGACCAGGCTGGCGCAGGGGCTGTTCGATGAAGAGACCGGCACGGTGACCGACCCGCTCGCGCCCGACCGCGAGGCAGCGGTGGCCCTCTCCATGGCCACTCCGACTGCCGCCGCGTCGCAGGCACCGGCGTAAGGAAGGTCCCGCGAAGGGACGAACGTCGTAGCGTCGCCCTCGTACTCGGGAGCCACCTGGGTCGGGCAGCGCACCGACCACAAGACTTTCGCCAGGCCGTACGCAACATGGCGTACGGAACCGGCGAGACAGGACACAGAGAGCTCCCGTGCGGCGCCCGCGCCCCGGACGGCGGCACCGCGCACTGCGCGAGCCGCGGACGTCACCGGCACCCAAGCCGGACCAGGTGCGGCGCCCGGGAGCCTGACGGGAGAACCGCCCGCATGCTCGAACCGACCGAAGCTTCGGAGCCCACTGAGGGTTCCGCACACGACACCCCCAGCGACAACCTGCCGCCGCGCCGCAGGCGCCGCGCAGCGTCCCGCCCCGCGGGACCGCCTGTCGCCGGGGCCGAAGCCGCCGCTGCGGCCGAGACCACGGCGCCGGCCATTCCGGCCGCAGAGGCCGTCCAGTCAGACAGGGCCGACACTGCCGGCAAGGCCGAGGAGAACGGCCGGAACGCGGAGGACGAGGCCGCGCCCGCGCCTCGTACGCGTCGTCGGGCCACACGGCGCGCGTCCGCGCCCGCCGGTGCGCCCGTGAAGACGGCCGATGAACCGGCCGCGCCCGCCGTATCCGCCCCGACTGCCGAGGAGAGCGGCGACAAGGGCGACAGGAGCGGCGAGGAGAGCGCTGCCGTCGAGGCGCCCGCCGCCGTGGAGGAGGCCGCGCCTGCTCCGCGTACCCGTCGTCGGGCCACCCGCCGGGTCTCCACGCCCGCTGCCGAGGTCGAGGCCGAGACCGTGGCTCCGGAGGCGCCCGCAGCAGAGGCGCCCGCCGCCGTCGCGGAGGCCGAGGCCGAGGTGGAAGCCCAGCCCGAGACCGCCGTCGCCGAGGACGCCGCGCCGCGCCGTGGGCGTCGTCGGGTCGCCCGTAAGGCCGCTGTCGGGTTCTCCGCACCCGCGCCCGCCGTCGAGAACGGTGAGGGTGGCCGGCGTCCCGCGCGCCCCGCGGTCGCCGTGTTCCAGGCGCCCGTCTTCACCGAGCCGATGTTCCAGACGGCCGAGCGGGCCGCCGCCGCGGCTGCCGCCGAGGCGGCCGACGACGTCGAGGAGATCGAGGCCGAGGAAGAGGTCGTCGAGGCCGCTCCCGTCGCCGAGACCGTCGTGGAGGAGCACGCGCCGCGCCGTCGGCGCCGTCGCCGGGGTGGCGACGAGGAGCCCGTGGCCGCCGCGCCCGTCGTGGTCGAGGAGCCGGCGGAGACGGAGAGCGTCGAGGACGCCTACGAGTCCGCCGACGACGCTGTCGACACGGACGACGACGGCGAGGAGGGCCCCGGTTCGCGCCGGCGCCGCCGCCGCGGTGGCCGTCGCAGGCGCCGCGGTGAGTCCGCAGACTCGGACGAGTCCGGTGACGACGACTACGCGGGCGAGCAGGCCGCGCGGGCCGACGAGGACGCTGCGGACACCGCCGACCAGGTGGACGAGGACGCCGAGGAGGACGAGCGCGACGAGCCGGGCGGTTCCGGTTCCGCCAGCAGCCGTCGCCGTCGCCGTCGTCGGCGCCGGGCCGGTGACTCCTCCGGGGAGAGCGAGCCCGTGCTGGGTGACAGCGACCCCGAGCGCACGGTCGTCAAGGTCCGCGAGCCGCGCGCCAAGAGGGACGAGCACCCGAGCGACGAGGTGCAGTCCATCAAGGGCTCGACGCGCCTGGAGGCCAAGAAGCAGCGCCGCCGGGAAGGCCGTGAGCAGGGGCGCCGACGCGTTCCGATCATCACCGAGGCCGAGTTCCTGGCCCGCCGTGAGGCCGTGGAACGAGTGATGGTCGTACGCCAGTACGGCGACCGCACCCAGATCGGTGTCCTTGAGGACAACGTGCTCGTCGAGCACTACGTCAACAAGGAGCAGTCGACGTCGTACGTCGGCAACGTCTACCTGGGCAAGGTCCAGAACGTGCTGCCCTCCATGGAGGCCGCGTTCATCGACATCGGCAAGGGGCGCAACGCCGTCCTGTACGCCGGTGAGGTCAACTTCGAGGCACTGGGGATGGCCAACGGTCCGCGGCGCATCGAGAGCGCGCTGAAGTCCGGGCAGCCGGTGCTCGTGCAGGTCACGAAGGACCCGATGGGGCACAAGGGTGCGCGGCTCACCAGTCAGGTCTCGCTCCCGGGCCGCTACCTGGTCTACGTCCCCGAGGGGTCGATGACCGGCATCAGCCGCAAGCTGCCCGACACCGAGCGCGCACGTCTGAAGACCATCCTCAAGAAGATCGTCCCCGAGGACGCGGGCGTCATCGTGCGCACCGCCGCCGAGGGCGCCAGCGAGGACGAGCTGCGCCGTGACGTCGAGCGGCTCCAGGGGCAGTGGGAGGACATCCAGAAGAAGTCGAAGAACGGCGGCAGCTCGAACGCGCCGTCTCTGCTGTACGGCGAGCCGGACATGACCGTCCGCGTCGTGCGCGACATCTTCAACGAGGACTTCACCAAGGTCATCGTCAGCGGCGACGAGGCCTGGCAGACCATCCACGGGTACGTGTCCCACGTGGCCCCGGACCTGGTCGACCGGCTGACGAAGTGGACCTCCGAGGTCGACGTCTTCGCGACGTACCGCATCGACGAGCAGCTCGCCAAGGCGCTCGACCGCAAGGTGTGGCTGCCCAGCGGCGGCTCGCTGGTGATCGACAAGACCGAGGCGATGATCGTCGTCGACGTCAACACCGGCAAGTTCACCGGCCAGGGCGGCAACCTGGAGGAGACGGTCACCAGGAACAACCTGGAGGCGGCCGAGGAGATCGTGCGCCAGCTGCGGCTGCGCGACCTGGGCGGCATCGTCGTCATCGACTTCATCGACATGGTCCTGGAGTCGAACAGGGATCTGGTGCTGCGGCGCCTGCTGGAGTGCCTGGGCCGCGACCGTACGAAGCACCAGGTGGCCGAGGTCACCTCGCTGGGCCTCGTCCAGATGACCCGTAAGCGCGTCGGGCAGGGCCTCCTGGAGTCCTTCTCCGAGACCTGCGTCCACTGCAACGGCCGCGGTGTCATCGTGCACATGGAGCAGCCGACCTCCAGTGGAGGTGGCGGCAAGCGCAAGAAGCGCGGTCGTGGCGGTGCCGAGCACGAGCACGCCCACGAGACCCACGAACACGACGTGATCGTGGACGGCGCCGAGGAAGCGGCGGAGGACGTCGAGGAGACGGTGGACGAGCTCGCCGCCGAGGTCGCGGCGCCCGTCGCCCTGTCGGCGCCCGTCTTCGAGCCGGACGAGGAGCTGTACAGCAGCGCCGCCGAGGCAGAGGCCGCGGCGGGCCGCGGTGGCCGTTCGAGGCGGCGCGCCAGCAGGCGGGCTTCGGCTCCGGCGGGTGCGCCGCGGGCGGAGTCGCGTGGGGCCGAGGGGCGTCGCGCTGATGCCCGTACGGCCGAGTTCGTTGCCGCCGAGGCTTCGGTGGTTCCGGACACCGTGCCGGTCGCGGTGCCGGAGGTCGTGGCTCAGGCCGAGCCCGTGGCTGTCGAGGACCCGGTCGTCGAGGCGCCCGTCGCCGAGACGCAGGTCGCGGTGCAGGACGACGCGGCTCCCAAGGGGCGTACGCGTCGCCGGGCCACCCGCAAGGTGTCGGCCCCGGCCGGTTCGCCGAAGGCGGCCGACGAGGCTGTGGCCGAGACCGTGGTGACGGTCGTCGCCGAGGCGGTTGCGGAGCCTGTGGCGGCTCCCGCTCCGGCTCCGGTCGAGGCGGCCGAGAGTGCGGCTCCGGCCCGGCCGCGGCGACGTGCCGTGCGCAAGGCCACGGCGCCCACCTCGTCCGAGGAGGCGGCCGTCATGGTCGTCCCGGCGGTCACCGAGGCTGCCGGGACCGCGGCGGCCCCGGCTGCTGTGGAGTCGTCGGCGCCTGGTGACGCGGCCGAGGCCGAGGACGCGGTTCCCGCCAGGAAGACGGCGCGCAAGACCGCCGCCAAGAAGGCGACCACGGCCAAGAAGGCCGCCACGAAGAAGACGGCGGCGGTCAAGAAGACGGCCACCAAGAAGACGACCACGGCCGCCAAGAAGGCCACGACGAAGAAGACGGCGTCGAAGAAGACGGCGGCTGCGGCCGAGGAGCCGGCGCAGGAGTCGGTCTCGGCGGGAACGACCACGGAGGGCTGATCCCCTCGGTCGTCTGTGCGGTGGTGCGGCGGTCCGCCCGGGTTTCCGGGCGGGCCGCCGTCGTTGTCGGCAGGGGGCGCGGGGCTCGGTTTGACCCGTTCAGGTCGGGCCCGTAATCTTGAGCGTCGGCGTGTCCATAGTTTTTTCCATGACGCGCCACATCCCCGTAAACCTCATCCTCCTGAGCACCGGGCATTTCGGTGCGGCGGGAGAGGCCACTCGCTTTTTGCCGGGCGGCTGGACTGCGGGGGTGCCGGTCCCGAGCGAGAGAGTGAGATCCGCGTGTACGCCATCGTGCGCAGCGGTGGTCGCCAGCACAAGGTTGCTGTCGGCGACATCGTTGAAGTTGACAAGATTTCCACTGCCAAGGTTGGCGACACGGTCGAGCTCTCGACCCTGCTCGTTGTCGACGGCGACGCTGTGACCAGTGACCCGTGGGTCCTGGCCGGCATCAAGGTCCAGGCCGAGATCGTGGACCACCACAAGGGCGTCAAGATCGACATCCTTCGCTACAAGAACAAGACCGGCTACCGCCGTCGTCAGGGCCACCGCCAGCAGTACACGGCGATCAAGGTCACTGAGATCCCCGCGGCTGCGAAGTAAGGGACTGAGGAGAGATGGCACACAAGAAGGGCGCATCGTCCACCCGGAACGGTCGCGACTCCAATGCTCAGCGGCTCGGCGTGAAGCGCTTCGGCGGTCAGGTCGTCAACGCCGGTGAGATCCTGGTCCGCCAGCGTGGCACCCACTTCCACCCCGGCGCGAGCGTCGGCCGTGGCAAGGACGACACGCTGTTCGCGCTGGCCGCCGGTGCGGTGGAGTTCGGTACCCACCGTGGGCGCAAGGTCGTGAACATCGTTCCGGTCGCCTGATCGGTTCTTTCGCGAGGCGGACCTCACTTCCCGTTCGGGAAGCGGGTCCGCCTTTCGCGTGTTTTCCCTAAACAGAGTTTTCGTACGTAACTGGAGGCACATCCCATGACCACCTTCGTGGACCGCGTCGAGCTGCATGTCGCCGCGGGTAGCGGAGGTCACGGCTGTGCCTCCGTCCACCGTGAGAAGTTCAAGCCGCTGGGCGGGCCCGACGGCGGCAACGGCGGGCACGGCGGTGACGTGATCCTCACCGTCGACCAGTCCGTCACCACGCTGCTCGACTACCACCACTCCCCGCACCGCAAGGCCACCAGCGGCAAGCCCGGCGAGGGCGGCAACCGGTCGGGCAAGGACGGGCAGGACCTGGTTCTGCCGGTGCCGGACGGGACGGTTGTTCTCGACAAGGAGGGCAACGTGCTCGCCGACATGGTCGGGCACGGGACCTCGTACGTCGCCGCGGAGGGCGGGCGCGGTGGGCTCGGCAACGCCGCGCTGTCCTCGGCCCGGCGCAAGGCGCCCGGGTTCGCGCTGCTCGGGGTGCCCGGGGGGCTGCAGGACATCGTCCTGGAACTGAAGACGGTCGCCGACGTGGCGCTGGTGGGGTATCCGAGTGCCGGTAAGTCGTCGCTGATCTCGGTGCTGAGTGCGGCCAAGCCGAAGATCGCCGACTATCCGTTCACGACGCTTGTGCCCAACCTGGGTGTGGTGACCGCGGGCGCGACTGTTTACACCATCGCCGACGTGCCCGGGCTCATTCCCGGTGCCAGCCAGGGCAAGGGCCTCGGGCTGGAGTTCCTGCGCCACGTGGAGCGGTGCAGTGTGCTCGTGCATGTGCTGGACACGGCGACGCTGGAGTCCGAGCGTGACCCCGTCTCCGACCTCGACATGATCGAGGAGGAGCTGAAGCAGTACGGGGGGCTGGGGGACCGGCCGCGGATCGTGGTCCTGAACAAGGTCGACGTGCCCGACGGTCTGGATCTCGCCGAGATGGTGCGGCCCGAGCTGGAGGCTCGCGGGTACCGGGTGTACGAGGTGTCCGCCGTCGCCCATATCGGGCTGAAGGAGCTGTCGTTCGCGCTCGCCGACATGGTCGGGCAGGCACGGGCCGCCAAGCCCAAGGAGGAGGCGACCCGGATCGTCATCCGGCCGAAGGCCGTCGACGACGCCGGCTTCACCGTCGTCCAGGAGGAGGACGGCCTCTTCCGGGTGCGGGGCGAGAAGCCCGAACGCTGGGTACGGCAGACCGACTTCAACAACGACGAGGCGGTCGGTTATCTCGCCGACCGGCTCAACCGGCTGGGTGTCGAGGACAAGTTGATGAAGGCGGGGGCCCGGGCGGGGGACGGCGTGGCCATCGGTCCCGAGGACAACGCCGTGGTGTTCGACTGGGAGCCCACGGTCATGGCGGGGGCGGAGATGCTGGGGCGGCGCGGGGAGGACCACCGGCTGGAGGAGCCGCGGCCTGCCGCGCAGCGACGGCGGGACCGGCAGGCGGAGCGGGACGAGGCGCAGCAGGAGTTCGACGACTTCGAGCCGTTCTAGGGGGCGGTGCGGGCAGGGGTGGTGAGGGTGGGTTTTCTCGCCCCCGCCGCCCCTACCCGTTCATCCTGTACCTGGGGGCTGCCGTCCCCGGACCCCTGCTCCGGCCCTGAACGGGCCCTGTCCTCGAACTCGTCCGGAGGGGCCGCCCCCAGACGGGCTGAAGATGCGCCGGGGTGGGTGGGAAGGAAGTCTTCTGATCTCCCCTGATCTTTCATCAGGGGTTTCCTTCTGTCTGCCTGCCCGTACGGCTGCCGTGGGAGCTTCCGTAGGTCCAAGAGGCCTCCCAGGCAACGGAGTTCGCCGATGAGTGGTGTCGTTTCGCCCGGCAGACGCAGGTTTCTGACCGCCGGTGCCGGCGCCGTCGGAGCCGCCGCGTCCGGACAGCTGCTGCTCGCGGGGACCGCCCGGGCCGCGCAAACCCCCTTGCCCAGCGGGGTGTTCAGCCTCGGGGTCGCCTCCGGGGACCCGCTGCCCGACGGCGTCGTGCTGTGGACCCGGCTCGCTCCCGATCCGCTCGACGGTGGCGGGATGCCCGACCGGACCGTGGTCGTCGAGTGGCAGATCGCCGAGGATTCGCGGTTCCGGCGGAAGGTCCGGCGTGGGTACGCCTGGGCCCGGCCCGAGCACGGGCACAGCGTTCACGCCGATGTACGGGGGCTGAGCCCCGACCGGCACTACTGGTACCGGTTCCGGACCAGTGGGCAGCTCTCCCCGGTGGGACGTACCCGTACCGCTCCCCGGCCCCTCGTCTCCGGCGACCATCTGCGGCTCGCGCTCGCCTCCTGCCAGAACTGGCAGCACGGCTACTTCACTCCGTACGCCGACATGCTCGCCCAGGACCCCGACCTCGTCGTCTTCGTCGGCGACTACATCTACGAGTCCACGCCCGCGACCACCGGCGTACGCAGGCACGAGGGCACCGGTGAGCCGTACAGCCTCGTCCAGTACCGCAACCGGTACGCCCAGTACCGCAGCGACCCGCACCTCAAGGCGATGCACGCGGCCGCGCCCTTCGTCGTCACCTTCGACGACCACGAGATCGACAACGACTTCGCCGGGGACGTTCCGCAGGACCCCGCCAAGCAGACGCCCGAGGCGTTCGCCGCCCGGCTCACGGCCGGCTACCAGGCCTACTACGAGCACATGCCCGTGCGCGCCGCGGCCGTTCCCAGCGGTCCGCACATCCGTATGCACCGGCGGCTCGACTTCGGGCGGCTCGTGCGGCTCAACGTGCTCGACACCCGGCAGTACCGCAGCGACCAGGCCACCACCCAGGCCGGTGCCCAGGACCCGGCGATGACCATGCTCGGCGCCGCGCAGCGGCGGTGGCTGCTGAAGGGGCTTCGCGGGTCGCAGGCTCGCTGGAACCTCATCGCCTCGCAGATCATGATGGCCGAGACCGACCTCAAGGTCGGCGAGGGCAAGCTCTGGTACTACGACGCGTGGGACGGCTACCAGGCCGAACGCAACGCCCTGCTCGCCGAGTTCGCGAACGTCCGTAACCCCGTCGTCCTCAGCGGCGACCGTCACCTCACCATGATCAGCGACCTCAAGCGGGACTTCGCCGACCCCGGTTCGGCGGTCGTCGGTTCCGAGTTCGTCGGTACGTCCATATCCAGCAACGGGGACCAGGATCCCGTCGCCTTCCACAAGGAGTGGGACCCTCGCATGGGCGACAACCCGCACTGGAAGGTCATCGACAACCACCGGGGCTACCACCTCTTCGACATCCGGCGCGCCGGTATCGACGCCCAGGTCCGGATCGCGGACACCGTCACCAAGCCCGCCTCCGCCTCCCGAACCCTCGCCAAGCTCCACGTCGAGTCCGGGAAACCGGGAGTACGGCAGGTCTGAATCTCCTGCAATTCCGTGCCGTGACTTCTGTGCCGTTACTCACAGCAATTCCGGCCCACGGCCTCGGCTCTCTTCCGGTGTGCTCGGGCCGCCCCTTCTTTGACCTCGGGTGCAAGGTGAATGACAGGTTGCGCGCACATATGCGACGCGGGGCGCTCACCTTGCACTGCGGTAACCGCAGGTGGGACGATTTCACGGTTCTCTGTTGCCCCGAGGTAGGTCGCCCGTGTCCCAGCACAAAGCCAAGCCCCGCACCACCGCCGTCGTCCTCGCCGGCGGCACCGGCCAGCGGGTGGGCCTGTCGATTCCGAAGCAGCTGCTGAAGATCGCGGGAAAGGCGGTCATCGAGCACACCCTGCACACCTTCGAGCAGGCGGATTCGATCGACGACGTCATCGTGCTGATGGCGCCCGGCTATGTGACGGACATCGAGAAGATCGTCGCCAAGGCCGGTTTCAAGAAGGTCACCCGCATCATCGAGGGCGGCGCCACGCGCAACGACACCACCGAGCGCGCCATCGAAGCACTGGGGGAGGGGCTGGCCGAGGGCGAGGACCGCAACGTCCTGTTCCATGACGCCGTACGGCCGTTGCTGTCCCAGCGGGTCATCGACGACTGCGTGACCGCCCTTGAGCGGTATCAGGCCGTCGACGTCGCCATCCCCTCCGCCGATACGATCATCGTCACGCGGACGCACGGCGACGACGGTGAGTTCATCACCGAGATTCCCGACCGCTCACGGCTGCGGCGCGGTCAGACGCCCCAGGCGTTCAAACTGTCGACCATCCGGCGGGCCTACGAGGTCGCGGCCGGTGACCCCAACTTCCAGGCCACGGACGACTGTTCGGTCGTACTCAGGTATCTGCCGGACGTGCCGATCCATGTCGTCGCGGGCGACGAGTACAACATGAAGGTCACCCAGCCCGTCGACGTCTTCATCGCCGACAAGCTCTTCCAGCTCGCCTCCGCCGCCACGCCCCAGCAGATGAGCGAGGACACCTACCGTGAGCTGCTGACCGGACGAACCCTCGTCGTCTTCGGCGGGTCCTACGGCATCGGCAAGGACATCGCCGAGCTGGCCGAGGGGTACGGCGCCAAGGTGTACGCCCTCGGGCGGTCGACCACCGGCACGCACGTCGAGAACCCGGAGGAGGTCGACGAAGCGCTGTCCAAGGCGTACTCAGGGACCGGGCGCATCGACTACGTCGTCAACACGGCCGGCGTACTGCGCATCGGCAAGCTCGCCGAGACCGACAACGCGACCATCGAGGAAGCGCTGAAGGTCAACTACCTGGCCCCCGTGCAGATCGCGCGGTCGGCGTACAAGTACCTCGCCAAGACCAAGGGCCAGCTGCTGCTCTACACCTCCAGCAGTTACACGCGCGGCCGGGCCGAGTACAGCCTCTACTCCTCCACCAAGGCCGCGATGGTGAACCTCACCCAGGCTCTGTCGGACGAATGGGCCGGCGACGGCGTCCGCGTCAACTGCATCAACCCGGAGCGCACGGCCACGCCGATGCGTACGAAGGCCTTCGGCCAGGAGCCCGCGGGTTCGCTGCTGTCCTCCGGGGCGGTGGCCCGTACCTCGCTGGACGTGCTGCTGTCCGAGCTGACCGGGCATGTCATCGACGTCCGCCAGCAGGACCCGACGGCCGCGGCCGGCCGGGCCTCCGGTTTCGAACAGGCACTCGCCAGTGTCCTGGACCGTCAGGACGACGGCCTGGCGTGAAGCGTGACGACGAATTTCGACTTTGAGCCCACGCGAAATCCGCAAAACCCACCGGAAAACCACCGGACAGACTCCCAGATAGTTCCCATAACCCCAGATTGTTTCCCAGGTACTTTCCCAGATACAGGTTCTCCTTGATTTCCACTGCTATTCGCGTCGCCCGGGTGGGCAGCCCGGCCGAGCTGGCCGCGGCGGTCCTCATGATGCTGGGCTTCCCCTGTCTCATGCTGGCCGCGCTCCTCCCGAGCGTGCCCGCCTTCGCCGCCGCCGCCGCAGTGACCTACCTGGCGGACCGCTATCTGCACCACCGGGGCAGCTATCTGATCAACCGCCTCGGCAAGGTGCGGGCGGGTGTCTCCATCCGGTTCCTGGTACGAGAGCTGCTGGTGCTGTTGCTGCTGGCGCGCGCGGACCTCTCCAGGAGCATGATCTTCTACGCGGCGATCGCCTGCTTCATCGCCTTCTACGGCTTCCAGGCCCCGCACGGCGCCCTGATCACGCTGATCCACAACCGCCGCCGGATGCCGGTCGCCACCCGCAACGTCGACCTGGCCTCACGCATCCCCATCCCGGACGCCCCGCCGCGCTTCCTGCTGGAACGCTCCACCGAGAAGATGCTCCACCTCGACCTGGCCGCGCTGACCGGCATCCTGATCACCGTCCAAACGGGCTCGACGGTGTACGGCATGGTCGGCGTCGGCGCCACCCTCGGACTGGCGTTCCTGTACGTGGTCGCCCTCGCGCCCTACGTCCGGGGTCGCCGCATCCCGCCGGACGCGGAGACGGTGCTGGCCGCGACGGACGCGTGGCTGCGTGAGTACCGGCCGCAGACGGTGCTGTACTTCTCCGGCTCCAAGGACTCGGCGTACCAGCTCAACATGTGGCTTGAGACGATGGAGCAGTTGGAGACCCGGCCGCTGATCGTCCTTCGTGAGCGCGTCACCCTGCACAACCTCGCGCCCACGACCGTGCCCGTCATCTGTGTGCCCGGCGGCATCCATCTGATGAACCTGGACCTGCGCACGGTCCGGGTCGCGCTCTACGCGGCGAACGTCGGCAAGAACATCCACCTGCTGCGCGTGCCGACCATGAAGCACGTCTTCATCGGGCACGGCGACAGCGACAAGATCGCCAGCGTGAACCCGTTCAGCAAGGCCTACGACGAGGTGTGGGTCGCCGGACGGGCCGGGCGCGACCGGTACGCGATCGCCGACGTCGGTGTCCGGGACGAGGACATCGTCGAGGTGGGACGGCCCCAACTGGCGCCCATCCGCGGGCCGCTGGGCGCGCCGGACGGACGTATCCCGACGGTTCTCTACGCCCCCACCTGGGAGGGCTGGGACGACGACCCCGGCAACACCTCCCTCCTGCTGGCCGGCGAGAACATCGTGCGCGAACTGGTGGCGGCCGACCCGCCCGTCCGTGTGCTGTACAAGCCGCACCCCTTCACCGGCACCCGCAGCGACGAGGCCAGGGCCGCCCACGAGCGGATCACCGCGCTGGTCGAGAAGGCCGCGGTCGAGCGGGCCGCCGACCCGCGCTTCCTGGGCGACCTGGGCGAACAGACGCGCGCCAGGACCGACCTCGGACGCATCGAGGCACGGCTCGCCGAACTGGCCGGGCCCGGCGGTGAGAAGGGCGACGAGGCGGAGGCGACCCGGGACGGGATCGTCGACGTGGAGCGGCACGAGGAGATCGCGAAGCTGCGCGCCGAGTGGAACGACGCGTACTGGCGTTCCTTCGCCGCCGGGGAGCACCGGGTCGTCACGGGCGCCGAACCGCGGCTGTACGACTGCTTCAACGTGTCCGACGCGATGGTGTCCGACATCTCCAGCGTGGTCTCCGACTTCATCGCCAGCGGCAAGCCGTACGCCGTGACGGACTCGGCGGAGCTGGGTGCGGAGGAGTTCAAGCGGCAGAACACCGCTGTCCGCGCCGCCGTGATCCTCACCAACAGCGCCCAGGAGCTGGGGCGGTTGCTGGACGCGGTGCGCGATCCGGCAGCCGATCCGCTGGCCGGTGAGCGCGCGGAGCTGAAGCGGTACCTGCTCGGGCCCGACGAGCCGCTCTCCATCGAGCAGTTCAACACCGCGACGGCCGACCTCGCGGTGAAGGCCGAGGCGCGCAACGCGGGCCAGAAGCGGCAGGCGACGGCCGCGCGGACCTGAGGCTCCGGGGGCTGCGGTTGCGGGGCCCGTCTGGAGGATCACTCCTCGGGACGGGCCTCTCACGCATATCCGGTCGGGCCTCGGACGTGCTGGTCACGCCGCCGTCCGTCTACGAGCGGACGATGTCCACCCCGCGGTGAGACGCCCCGTCCGCCCACTGGACCCGTGCACGCCCCCATCCCCGTTCGCGTAAATTGCCCGTCAGCGCAGCCGGACGACCCGAGGGGACACAACGCAGGTGGCAGGGGCAAGGCAGGCCGTCGCAGAGGCCCACAGGATTGTCGTCAAAGTGGGTTCCTCGTCGCTGACCACGGCGGCCGGCGGCCTCGACGCCGACAGGGTCGACGCGCTCGTCGACGTCCTCGCCAAGAGCCGCAGCGGCGGAGAGAAGGAGATCGTTCTGGTCTCCTCCGGTGCCATCGCCGCAGGCCTCGCCCCGCTCGGCCTGCGCCGGCGCCCCAAGGACCTGGCCCGCCAGCAGGCCGCCGCCAGCGTCGGACAGGGGCTCCTCGTCGCCCGCTACACCGCCTCCTGCGCCCGCTACGGCATCCGCGTCGGCCAGGTGCTGCTCACCTCCGACGACACCAGCCGCCGCGCGCATCACCGCAACGCCTCGCGCACCCTCGACAAGCTCCTCGCGATGGGGGCACTCCCCGTCGTCAACGAGAACGACACCGTCGCCACGGACGAGATCCGCTTCGGCGACAACGACCGCCTCGCCGCCCTCGTCGCCCACCTCGTCCGCGCCGACCTCCTCGTCCTGCTGTCCGACATCGACGGCGTGTACGACGGCGACCCCAGCAGGCCCGGTACGTCACGGATCGCCGAGGTGCGGGGCCCCGAGGACCTCGCCCACGTCGACATCGGCACGGCGGGCAAGGCCGGTGTCGGAACCGGCGGCATGGTCACCAAGGTCGAGGCCGCCAGGATCGCCGCCGCCGCCGGTATCCCGGTGGTCCTGACCAGCGCGATCCACGCCGCCGACGCCCTCGCGGGCCGGGACACGGGCACCTACTTCCACTCCACCGGCAGGCGCTCCGCCGACCGTCTGCTCTGGCTCCAGCACGCCTCCACCCCCCAGGGCTCGCTCACTCTCGACGACGGCGCGGTGCGCGCGGTCGTCGAGGGGCGCAAGTCGCTGCTGCCGGCCGGTATCGCCGCGGTCGAGGGTGAGTTCGTCGCGGGCGACCCGGTCGAGCTGCGCGACAGCACGGGTCACGCGGTCGCACGCGGGCTCGTCAACTTCGACGCCAAGGAGATCCCCCAGCTGATCGGCCGCTCGACGCGTGAACTGGCCCGCGAACTGGGCCCCGCGTACGAGCGGGAGGTCGTGCACCGGGACGACCTGGTCATCCTGAACCCCTAGCCGCATCCCACGAACCTGCAAAACCTCTCTTCGCATCAGTCCCGCAAAGGGCCGAAAACGGGGGGAACACCCCGTAAATCCGCCCGTCGTGAGGTGGACGTTCCGCAAAAGTGCCCCATGAAGCGTGCGTACCTGCTTCTCTCTGTTTCAGGGAGATTCCGCACGACCATCGGGTAAAGGAGGCCGTCGTGAGACGAGTGCGCCCTGGGGCGGCGGCGTCCCGCGGTGGAACCGCCTCCCGCAAGGTGGGGGAGGAGCGCGCTTTGACCAGCGTCGCGGCCGGCGCCCGCTACGAGGAGACGTACGAGGAGCCGAAGGACGTGCCACGCCTGTGGCATGTCACGCTCAGTGTCTCCGGCGCCGAGGCTCCGCTGAAGGAGGTCCGGCGAGGCCTGGAACAGCTCGCCCACGACCACCCCTTCCTGCTGACCAGCAGATACGCCAACGACCACGCGGAGATCCGCTACTGGGAGGAGGCCCGCGATCTGCACGACGCCGCGGCCGTCGCCCTGCGGCTGTGGGGCGAGCACCGCCAGACCGCGAAGCTGCCGCCCTGGGAGATCGTCGGCCTGGAGGTCATCGACCGGGAGACCTACCACCACCGCATCGCCGAAGGGTACGGCCCGTTGCCGGCTACCCCGGTCGGCGTCCACCCCTTCTGATCTGCTCGGGGATCACCCCTTTTGCGGGGTCTGAGCGGCTTGTCTCGGGGTTTGGGATAGCCGGTGGACGGTTCCGTCCGGCGCACTACGCTTCCCCCATGACCACGCTTTCGCCGTACGACTCGATGTCCCCGGTCACACAGGCCGCCTACCGCGCCAAGGCCGCCGCCGCCGACCTCGCCCCGCTCCCGCGGGCCGAGAAGGACGACGCGCTGCTCGCCATCGCGGACGCGCTGGAAGTCCGTACGAGTGAGATCGTCGAGGCCAACGCCAAGGACATCGCCCGCGCGCGCGAGGCCGGCACCAGCGAGACGGTCATCGACCGGCTGACGCTCACCCCGGAGCGGGTGCGTGCGATCGCCTCCGACGTACGGGACGTGGTGGCGCTGCCCGACCCGGTCGGTGAGGTCGTCCGCGGCTCCACCCTGCCCAACGGCATCGACCTGCGCCAGGTCCGTGTCCCGCTGGGCGTCGTCGGCATCATCTACGAGGCCCGCCCGAACGTGACGGTCGACGCCGCCGCCCTCTGTCTGAAGTCCGGCAACGCCGTCCTGCTGCGCGGCTCGTCCTCGGCGTACGAGTCGAACACCGCCCTGGTACGGGTGCTGCGCGACGCAGTCGGCGGGGCCGGCCTGCCCGCCGACGCCGTCCAGCTCGTCCCCGGCGAGGGCCGCGAGTCCGTAGGGGAACTGATGCGCGCCCGCGGCCTGGTCGACGTACTCATCCCGCGCGGCGGCGCCTCCCTGATCCGGACCGTCGTCCAGGAGTCGATCGTCCCCGTGATCGAGACCGGCACGGGCAACTGCCATGTGTACGTGGACGCGCAGGCCGATCTCGACATGGCGATCGAGATCCTCCTCAACTCCAAGGCGCAGCGCCCGAGTGTCTGCAACTCCGCCGAGACGCTCCTCGTCCACCAGGACATCGCCCCCGATTTCCTGCCGCGCGCCCTCGACGCGCTCGCCGATGCCGGGGTCACCGTGCACGCCGACGAGCGTGTGCTGGCGTACGCGAAGGGCTCGAAGGCCACGGTGGTCGAGGCGACCCCGGAGGACTGGGAGACCGAGTACCTGTCGTACGACATCGCGGCCGCCGTCGTCGACTCGCTGGACCGGGCCGTCGAGCACATCCGGCTGTGGACCTCCGGGCACACGGAGGCGATCGTGACGACCTCGCAGCAGGCCGCCCGCCGCTTCACCCAGCTGGTCGACTCGACGACGGTCGCCGTCAACGCCTCGACGCGGTTCACCGACGGCGGTCAGTTCGGTTTCGGCGCGGAGATCGGCATCTCGACGCAGAAGCTGCACGCGCGCGGGCCGATGGGGCTGCCGGAGCTGACCAGCACGAAGTACATCGTCACAGGCGACGGGCACATTCGCCGCTGAGAGGCATGATCGCGGGCCCGTCCGCCGGGGTGCCCGGCGGACGGCGGACGTGCGACCGGCGCTGCGCCCCCGGCGGTTCACGGCGCGCAACGGCGGCCGACGGCGGATGAAAAGCCTCTCATCCATCAGCCGAATTTCCCTTCCGTCTGCCCAAAACGACACCCCCGGTCTACTCTGGACAGGTGCCGGAGGACGTGGGGGGCACGCCGTTCTTCCCTGACGGCGGGGAGCCCGACGACGACCACGACCGCGGGGTGTCGGACGAAGAGTTCGCCTCCGTGGTCTTCGACGAGGCCTTCGTACGGGCGGCCGTGGTGCACGAGCCGACTGCCGTGGAACGCCTCCTGGCCGCCGCGCAGGCGAGAGCGGAGGCCTCCGAGGCCGAGGCGCGCCGGGCGCGCACCAGAGGCCCACGAGGAGACGACGAGCGCTACGAGGACGGCTTCGGCCCGGACGACCCCGGCTATTTCGGCCACGATCCGGATCGCGACGACCCGGACGGCGCCGAGGTCCTGGAGGGCCGCTACGGCGCTCCGGGCACGCACGGCAAACAGGTCTCCCGCTGGCACCGGCCCGTCGCCTGGATACTCGCACTCGTGATGGGGGTCGGCATGGTCGCGCTGGCTTTCACGGCGGTCTACCGGGGGGCGTCGTCCAGCCGCCAGGAGCAGGTGCCGCCGCCCGCCTCGACCGGCCTTGAGCGGGGCAGCGCGGCGACTCCTTCGGCCTCGGCCGACTACTCCCAGCCGGCCGTCTCCGCGATCCCTCGCACACCCTGACCCAAAGCCGCCCGGGCCCTGTTCCACTGGTGAGAACCTGTCAGAACTTGTCGTGAGCGGGGCGTTTACCGGGGCTTCCTGCGACCTACTCTGAATGTATGGGCGGACCAGGAGACCCACCTGAGGGGACACCCGAGGCTGCCCCCGGGGGCGGCGAGGACGAGTACCGATCCGTCGTCTTCGACGAGTCGTTCGTCCGCGCTGCCCGGCTCCAGGAGTTCTCCGCCCAGGAGCGTCTGGACGACCACGCACCCGCCGTACGCCGTCGCCCGTCCGTGTACCGGGGACTGTCCCGGCAGGCGCTGATGCTCGTCATGCTGATCGCCCTCGCCTTCGGCACCGCGATCTACATGGGCGTACGGAGCCCGTACCAGAGCCCGGTCGCCAAGCTGCCCCTCGAGCCGCTGCGCATGACCGTCATCCCGCTCGCGCCGCAGGGCGCCGTGCCCGGCGCGACCGACACCGAGCAACTGTTCGCACATAGTCCGGCCGCGCAGTTCGGCATAGGCGCGGAGGGCATAGCGCTGCCCGCCACCCGGCGTACCGCGCACTTCTCGGACAGCCAGGTCGTCAGCGCCCTGACCACCGCCAAGGACTACATAGTCGAGTCCTCGCTCTATCCGGAGGTGCTCACCGGCAGCGAGGTCCGGGCCGTGCGGGTGATGCTCGATCCGGACCAGCTCGGCCAGTTCGACCAGAGCTTCGACCGCCCGGTCGCCGACGGCAGGCACGCGCCCACCGGATGGCTGGTTCGCTTCGACCCCTCCCGTGCCCGGCTGGCCGACGACAGAATCCGGGTACGGGGCACCATGCGGGCCACCGAGGCCGACGCGACGACCCTGGAGGTCGTCGCGGACCACACCTTCGTGTACGCGCTGCGGCCGACCGGCGCCGACGACAAGGCGAAGGCGTCTCTCTTCACCGTCCGGCGCGAGCTGCACTTCAGCTTCGACCGCGACGACCTGCGGATGCACCAGGCCCAGCTGCTCGTCTCCTTCGTGCAGGCCGGGCCGCTGTCCTGCGCCGATGACTCCGCGAACCACTTCCGCCCGCTGCTGGCCGGCCAGACCGCCAAGGAGGGCGGACCCGCCGGTACGGATCCGTACGCGACGGGCGGCACCACGGCGCTGTGCGGCTCGCTGGCGGCCGGGGCGCAGCCGAAGGTGTGACCTGATCCCCCGTCGCCGTACAGGTCAGCCGTTGTCGCGCGGGGGCTGGTCCTTGGGCGGCGCGGAGTCGCCGGGTGCGGAGTTGCCGAAGCCACCGAATCCGCGCCGGACCCGGCCGCCGAGGTCGCCCGCCCCGCCGGCGATGTCGGCGACCAGCTTCATCAGCGGGTCCTTGGAGTTCTTGACGTCGGTCGCATAGCTCGTCGCCGACTCGCGGAACGAGCCGGAGACCGAGGTGTCGTTGTCCTCGGCGCGGCGCGGGTAGTGACCGTCCATGATCCGCTGGTGGTCGCGGGACTCGGCCCACTTCTTCAGCTCGGCGGCGCGCACGGCCGTGAAGGGGTGGGTGCGGGGGAGGACGTTGAGGATCTTCAGTACGGAGTCGCGCAGGTCGCCCCCCGCCTCGTACTCCTCGGCCTGGGCGAGGAACGCGTCCACGTTCATCTCGTGCAGGTGGTTGCCGCCGGCGATCTTCATCAGACCGCGCATCGAGGCCTTGAGGTCCTGGCCGACGAGGAGTCCCGCGCGGTCGGCGGACAGCTCCGACTTGCGGAACCACTCGCGAAGGGCGGTGACGATCGTCATGATCGCGATGTTGCCGAGCGGGATCCAGGCGACGCGGAGGGCCAGACTGGTCAGGAAGAGCAGGATGGTCCGGTAGACGGAGTGGCCGGAGAGGGCGTGTCCGACCTCGTGCCCGACGACGGCCCGCATCTCCTCCTCGTCGAGCAGCTCGACGAGGCCCGTGGTGACGACGATGATCGGCTCGTCCAGGCCGATGCACATCGCGTTGGGCTGGGGGTCCTGGTTGACGTACATCGGCGGGACCTTCTCCAGGTCCAGGATGTCGCAGGCGTCCCGCAGCATGGCGTTCAGATGAGTGAACTGCTGGTCCGAGACGCGCACGGAGTCGGACAGGAACAGCAGCCGCAGACTGCGCTCGGGAAGCAGTCCGCTGAGCGCCTTGAAGACGGTGTCGAACCCGCTGAGCCTGCGCAGGGCGACCAGGGCGGAGCGGTCGGCCGGGTGCTCGTACGCCCGTGAGGAGATCCCGGGAAAGCGGGTGCGCTGTCTGCTGGGCACGTTCTCGTGGCCGTCCGGCCCGATTCCGTTGCTCTCGTGGCTGTCGTCGGACATGTGTTCCCCCATGCGTCTGATTGCCCTGTGTGCCCCCGAAGCGGGGCCCAGCCTAGGCGGAGATACCGTGGCGGGGCAGCACACCGTAAGGAGCGATCCGATGGACCACACCCCCGTCGCCAACTGGATCACCGAGGCCGCGAGCGCCGCCGAGAAGCAGGGATCCGGGGATCTGCTCCGGGTCGTGCTGATCGTGATGTTCTTCGGCTGCGTCCTGACCGCGTTGTTCCTGTTGCGGGGGTACAGGCAGAAGGACGACTGAGGCGGGCCGGAAGTTCCCCTCCCCACGCCCGTGGGCGGAGTCGGCGTGATCCGCGTCGGCGCGCACCCTTACGATGAGCCGACGTCTTTATCCCGCCCTCACCGGATAGGTCCTGCCGAAGATGAGCTTCCACAGCGCCGCAGCCCAGTTGGTCACCCTTGCCGCCGAGGGCGAGGAGCACGGCGGTAACCACGAGAGCCTCAACCCCTACCTCACCGGTGGCGGCGCCTTCTTCATCCTGATGCTCCTGCTGTGGATCACCACTCGTTTCAACCGCGACCGCTGAGTCCGGTCCAGAAGGCTTCCGAGGCTGTGGCCGGTGCCCTCAGGCCGGGCCGGTAGGGTCGCACGCATGGGAGAGCAGGACATGCCTACCGGTCCGGCGGACAACGCCGGGGACCGTCCGGCGCACGACGCGGAGAACCGCCGGGAGCTCCGGCGCGTACCCGGCAACGGCCCGTCGAGGCCGGGCAAGCGCCGCCTCGGCGTCATGGGCGGCACATTCGACCCGATCCACCACGGGCACCTCGTGGCGGCCAGCGAGGTCGCCGCGCAGTTCCACCTCGACGAGGTGGTGTTCGTACCGACCGGACAGCCGTGGCAGAAGACCGACCGCAAGGTGTCGCCGGCCGAGGACCGCTACCTGATGACGGTCATCGCCACCGCCGAGAACCCCCAGTTCTCGGTCAGCCGCATCGACATCGACCGCGGTGGCCCGACGTACACCACGGACACCCTGCGCGACCTGCGCGCGCTCAACCCCGACACGGACCTCTTCTTCATCACGGGCGCCGACGCGCTCGGCCAGATCCTCACCTGGCGCGACGCCGACGAACTGTTCTCCCTCGCGCACTTCATCGGGGTCACCCGGCCCGGCCACACCCTGACCGACCCGGGACTCCCGGAGGGCGGTGTCTCGCTGGTCGAGGTTCCCGCTCTGGCCATCTCGTCCACAGGCTGCCGTGCGAGGGTCGCCAAGGGCGACCCGGTCTGGTATCTGGTGCCGGACGGTGTGGTGCGCTACATCGACAAGCGCGAGCTGTACCGCGGCGAGTGAGCCGAGAGGGGCACCGGTGAACGACCGATACGACTCGGGGTACGACGGCGACCAGCAGTACGAGATCGTCGGCTACGACGAACACGGCCGGCCTGTCTACCAGCAGGTGCCGCCGCCACAGCAGCAGTACCAGCAACAGGTACAGCCGGGGGAGCAGCCGTACGACCCCTACGCACAGCAGGCCCCCCGGACACAGGGGTACGAGGGGTACGGCTACGACCCGTACGCGACCGGGCAGCAACAGCCCGCCCCCTCGTACGACCCCTACGGCGCCGGCAATCCGGCCACCGGGTACGACCCCTACGGCGCCGGCAATCCGGCCACCGGGTACGACCCCTACGGGCAGGCGGCGGGCGGTGGGCAGGAGCCCGGGGCCGCCGAGCAGGCGACGCCCGTGGCACGGACCGCGCAGGCCGAACAGACCGCCTTCGTCCCACAGCAGGGCGGCCCGGTCGAGGACGACGGTCCGCAGGCTCAGGGCGGACCGCAGGACCCGGGCGAGCGCGACTACAGCACCCAGCAGTTCGCCTTCGTCGAGCAGCCCGACGGCGACTCCGAGGACGTCATCGACTGGCTGAACTTCACCGAGAACCGCACCGAACGCCGCGAGGAGGCCAAGCGCCGAGCCCGCGGCCGCGCCATAGCCATGGTCGTCGTTCTCGCCCTGGTGGCGGTGGGCGGGGTCGGTTACCTCTGGTACGCGGGGAAGCTGCCCGGAACGTCCTCCTCGGACACGACGGCCGGCGGTGCGGCCGGCGCTGCGGCCCAGAAGCGGGACGTCGTCGTCGTCCACCTGCACAACACGAAGAAGGGCGGCACCTCGACGGTGCTGCTCGTCGACAACGCCACCACCAAGCAGGGCTCCACCGTCCTGCTGCCCAACTCCCTCGCCCTGACCGACGACGACGGCTCCACGACAACGCTCGCCAAGTCCGTCGACGACGACGGCTCCTCCGGGACGCGTGACGCGCTCGACACCGTCCTCGGCACCGACATCGAGGGCACCTGGCGGCTCGACACCCCCTACCTGCAGAACCTCGTCGAGCTGGTCGGCAACATCGACATCGACACCAACGCCGACGTGCCCGACCCGGACGCCACGAAGAAGGGCACGGCTCCCCTGGTGAAGAAGGGCGAGGGCCAGACCCTCAGCGGGAAGATGGCGGTCGCCTACGCCACCTACCTCGCCTCCGGCGAGACCCAGGACGCCCAGTTGGAGCGGTTCGGACAGGTCATGCAGGGCGTGCTGCGCAAGCTGTCCTCCGACGCCCAGGCCGCGACGGTCACCGTGCAGACGCTCGCGCAGATCCTCGACCCCTCGCTGACCGACAAGGACCTCGGCAGCTTCCTCGCCAGGCTCGCCGACCTCGCCAAGGGCGGCGACTACAAGACCGCGCTGCTGCCCGTCCAGGGCGACGGCACGCTGAGTGCCCAGGCCGCCTCGACGGTCGTCAAGGCCGTGCTCGGCGGCACCGCCAAGAGCCCCGAAAAGGACGCCGCGGTGCGTGTCTCCGTCCAGAACGCCACCGGCGACAAGGGCGACACCGAGAAGGCCCGCGTCGTCCTTCTCAACGGCGGCTTCACCTTCCTGGAGGCCGGTACGGCCGACGCCGCCCGCGCCACGTCCCAGGTCACCTACGCCGACGCCGCCGACAAGGAGAACGCCACAGAGGCCGCCAAGACGCTGGGCCTGCCCACCAGCTCGGTGAAGAAGGGCACGGTCACCTCGAACGCTGACGTCTCCGTGATCCTCGGCCAGGACTACGAGCCCGCCTCGTGACGGGGTGACGGGGTGACGGGGTGACGGAGCGACGGGGTGACGGAGCGACCGGATAGCGACCGAATGTCGGGGCACCCCGGGCCTGGAGCGGGTGCCCGGGGTGTGATCCGGTAATGACGTGGGGTGGTGTCGGCGGTCCGTGAGACCCTTGGGTAACCCGCACGGGTTCCCGACCGCCGACCGAAAGCCTTGTAGTGACCGCCACTGACCGTTCCATCGAGCTCATCTCCGCCGCCGCGCAGGCGGCTGCCGACAAGCTCGCGCACGACATCATCGCCTACGACGTCAGCGACGTGCTGTCGATCACGGACGCCTTCCTGCTGGCCTCCGCACCCAACGACCGTCAGGTCAAGTCGATCGTCGACGAGATCGAGGAGCGGCTCAGCAAGGAACTCGGCACCAAGCCGGTCCGCCGCGAGGGCGACCGCGAGGCCCGCTGGGTGCTCCTGGACTACGTCGACATCGTCGTCCACGTCCAGCACAGCGAGGAGCGCGTCTTCTACGCCCTGGAGCGGCTCTGGAAGGACTGCCCCGAGCTGGAGCTGCCCGCCGACGCCAAGGCCACCCGCGGCAAGGCCGCCGAGCACGCCAAGCTTCAGGCCGAGGAGGACACCGCCGACTTCGGAGGACTGCGGTGACGGCCCCCGCCTCCGCCGGGACCGGCCGCAAGCCGGGCCCGGGCCGCCGCCTCATCCTGTGGCGCCACGGCCAGACGTCGTGGAACGTCGAGCGGCGCTTCCAGGGCACCACCGATGTCGGGCTCACCGAGATCGGCATCGGCCAGGCCCGCCGTGCCGCCCGGCTGCTCGCCTCCCTCAAGCCCGACGCGATCGTCGCCTCGGACCTCCGGCGCGCGGCGAACACCGCGCACGAACTCGCCGTACTCACCGGCCTCACGGTGACGCACGAGGAGGGCCTGCGTGAGACCTACGCGGGCGTCTGGCAGGGGCTGACGCACGAGGAGATCATCGCCCGCCACGGCGACGAGTACGCCGCGTGGAAGCTCGGTGAGCCGATCCGCCGCGGCGGCGGCGAACTGGAGACCGAGGTCGCCGACCGCGCCGCCCCCGTGGTGCTGCGGCACGCCGAGAAGATCCCCGACGGGGGCACCCTCGTGGTGGTCAGCCACGGCGGCACCATCCGGACCACCATCGGGCGCCTGCTCGGCCTGGAGTCCGGTCACTGGGAGAGCCTCGGTGGTCTCTCCAACTGCTGTTGGTCCGTCCTCGGCGAGGGTGCCCGCGGCTGGCGCCTCCTGGAGCACAACGCCGGCACGCTGCCCGAGCCGGTGCTCGGCGACGACGACTGAACACCCTCCCCGAACCCCGTCAGAGGCGGGACCCGGATTTCACTTTCCGGCTGGTCGCAGGCTAAAGTTCTTCTTGTTCGCCCCGCCGGGCAGAGCAGTACGAGGGGCTATAGCTCAGTTGGTAGAGCGCCTGCATGGCATGCAGGAGGTCAGGA
>NZ_JAVFVX010000021.1:32057-51706 GCF_033441795.1 Streptomyces sp. ADMS
GAGCGCCTGCATGGCATGCAGGAGGTCAGGAGTTCAATTCTCCTTAGCTCCACAGAAGTTGAAGGCGGGTCATCCGATCAGGATGACCCGCCTTCGGCGTTGCAGGTGTTGTGGGTGTGGTGCGTGTTGTGCACGGGGACGCGTGCGGCGGGTCACTCGATCGATTCGAGTGGCCCGCCGTGGTTGCTTCGGGGTGCCTCAGCGACCGCTGCCGAGGGCGCGGCGGCCCCGGCCGCCACGCTGGGACAGGACCGGCAGGTTGCGGTCGGGAGCCGAGGCCCTGGTGTCCTCCTCGATGCGAAGTGCCAGCGCCGGGCAGCGGCGCACCGCGCGCATCGCCTTCGCCTCCGCGTACCGGGGCACCTTGGCCTGCGCGACCGTCGGGAATCCGTCGGCTCCCAGTTCGAAGACCTCGGGGAGGATGTCGGCGCACAGTCCGTGGCCCCGGCAGAGGGTCCAGTCGACGAAGATCTTCTGACGGCTGGGACCGTTCTCCTCCTCCGCCTGGCCGCCCGGGATACCCGTAGGCATCTGGCCGCCCTCGAAGAGCGGCAGAACGCCTTCCACGGGCCTTCCGCAGCCGTTTCCGAGGACATGGGCGGCGAGGTCGTCCGTGAACGCCTTGATGGTCGATTCCAGGAACATCGCCGAGCCGTCCGGATGCGAGCACGCACCGCGCCGCTTCACGGACTTGGCGACCTGCTTGACGGCTTCCAGGGCGGCCGGTCCGCCCCCGTTGAGGATGTCCTCCATGCCGCGCGCCGCGGCGGGCAGACCGAGGTAGCAGGGGCCGCACTGGCCGGCGCTCTCCTCGGCCAGCCACTGGGCCACACGCAGCGACTCGCCCAGCGGACAGGTGTCCTGGCTGATCGGCAGGATCGCGCCGGCGCCGAGCGCACCGCCCACCGCGTCAAGGGAGTTGCGCGAGACGATCGCCTCGTTGACCGTCGCCGCGTCGATCCACTTGCCGTGGTAGCCGCCGGTCAGCACGCCCTGCGGGACCGGCGGGGCGCCTGCCAGCTGGAGGACGTATCGCAGCGGCACACCCGTCGGCGCCTCGATCACCATGGGGCGGGCGACCGCGCCGGAGACCGTGAGCATGACGGTGCCCGGCTCGTCGTACAGGCCGGTGTTGCAGTAGCGCTCGGCGCCGATGCGGGCGGCGATCGCCAGCTGGGCGTAGGTCTCGGCGTTGGAGAGCAGGGTGGGCGCGCCGCCTACGCCGTTCTGCGAGGCGCTGATCTTGCGGCCGGGCGGGATCGCCGGACCGCCGTCGATGGAACGGACCAGCGAGGCGGCGGCGCCGGTGACCATCCGGATCGGATTGCGCTGCACGCGCGCGCGGAGGGCCGATCGGCGGCCGTTGTTGAGGCCCCGCTCGGAGAGCGCGGCCTCCATGGAGCGCTGCGTGGATTCACGTGTCACCCCGATGACGAGGGTGCGGGCACCCATGGCCTCGGCGCACAGCAGGGCGCCGTCGAGGATCAGGTGCGGGGCACGGTTGACCAGCACCGTGTCCTTGCGGCAGGCGGGCTCGTCCTCGCTTGCGTTGACGACGACGACCGGCCGCACACCGCGCCGGATCGCCGACTCGGCGACCGACCGCAGCTTCTTGTGGAAGGGGAAGCCCGCACCGCCGCGGCCCTTCAGGGAAATGCGCTCGGAGAGCTGCGCGAGCTGCTCTCCGCCCATTGGTTCGAGCGGCCCATGCACCTTCAGGTGCATGGGCAGGTCAAGTCTTTCGACAAGGTCGAAGCCCGACGTGAGCTGGGGAAGCCCCACCACGCGGACTTCGGGTACGTCGGGCAGAGCCTCGTTCACTTAAAGCCTCCGGAAGGCGCGTTCCAAGGTTCGCCCGAACCCGGTGCGTCGAAGTCATAGGAAGCACCGGGGTTTGTATCAGTGGCGGGACCGCTGTTGTACGTGTCATTCGCGTTGTACGTGCCGTAGGCGGCGTTCGACTCACCGGTGTCGTACATGTCACTCGTGTCGTACGCGGCCGCGCCCGGATTGCCGTAGGCCGGGATGTTAAATCCCGTGTCGTTGAGCGGGTCGTACGCCGACACCGGCGCCTCGCCGACGGGCGGCGGGGACGGGATCGGCCAGCTGCCCGACGTACTGCCGTCCATCCGCGGGATCGCCTCGGTGTGCTGCATGTCCATCGGCAGGTCCATGCGTGCGGTCTGGTCGGCTGCATAGGGCTGCTGTTGGCGTGGCGTCGAGACGGAGCGGTAGGCGGCCGCGAAGCCGTTCGCGGGCTCCGCGGCCGGGGGCGGCATGCCGGGCAGGGGGCCGGTCGACTCCTTGCGCGAGGGCCTCGACGGGCGCTGATCCTCGTAGCCCGGCAGCGCTGACCCGGCGGAGGCCTTGGCGCGGCTGGCGTCCAGCTCCTGGCGGCCAGGCTGCTCGTTGGAGCCGATGATCTGGACGATCCGGTCGGCGACCTTGCGCTTGAAGGGACGCGGTGCAGCGCGCAGGGCGAGGGCGGCGGCGACCCCGACCACGCACAGCGCGTACGACAGCATGAAGAACGTCTTCGCCGGGCGGCCTGCGAACAGGCCGTGGATCAGCGCCGCGCACCACGCCGGGTAGGCCAGCATGTGCATCGCGCGCCAGCGGGCCGCGACCGGAGCGGGGGAGGCGAACCTGTTGCGCAGCGCGCCGGTGATGCCGACGAAGATCATGAGCAGCGCGGCCAGGGTACCGAGGCCGATGAGGAAGGCGGTGCCCGTGACCTGGTCGCCACCCGTGAAGACGAGCCCGAACGGGATCACCGCGGCGATCCAGCTGGTGTGACTCAGCACCAGCTTGGTCACGATGTGCACGAGCAGGAACGCGATGGAGGCGACCGCGCTCACCCGGTGAACGGCCTGCGCGGAGATCCGCTGGCGGGTGTTGAGGATCATCCGGTCCTGGGCGACCAGCCCCCAGATCACCGAGCAGGTGAGGCTGACGAGTGACAGAACCCCGGTTCCGAAGTTGAGGAACTCCAGCAACGAGTCATCCACCGTACTGTCCGACGTCACGACATGCCTCCCGACATCACCGTGGGGGGTATGGACGGCAAAGTGCCGGCGGACGCCATCCTGGAGGCCGACGGGTCGGGCCGGGGAGGCGAACTGCTGTGTGGACGAGGGTTCATGGGGGCAACTCCGAACGGTTCGGGAAAGCGGTCCCGCTGCCGCACTCTAAGCGGCGCCATACCGATGGGTACAACGATTGGATTATTGCGTTGCTCTCAAAGGGCAGTGCGGTTGTTGAGATGTCCCTGAGTGGTCGTTATGCGAAGCGACTTTTCGGGCTTGCTGCACCTTCTGTCGGGTGTGGTGAGAGCGCCCTCCCCGGGGCTGCGGGGGCGGCACCCGGTGCCGATGAGGCATACGTAAGCGCGTCGTGATCTGCTCAAGGGCTGCGGTACCCTGACGCCATGCGTGCCGTACGCCTTCTGCTTAGTGAGCCGCGCTGATCAGTCCCGACCGCTGACGAATCGTGGTCGGCATCGGCGCGGCGTCCCCTCCTGTGCGAGGGGATTTTTCATTTCCAGGCCGCTGGCAGAGACGATCGATGGAGCTTTGAGACCATGAGCGAGACGAACCCCGCTGCCGCCGCCGAGGTGGCGGCGCCGCACCGCTACACGGCCGCCATGGCGGCTGACATCGAGGCACGCTGGCAGGACTTCTGGGACGCCGAGGGCACGTACGCCGCCCCCAATCCGAGCGGCGACCTGGCGGGCGACCCCGAGCTGGCCGCCAAGCCCAAGAAGTTCATCATGGACATGTTCCCGTACCCCTCCGGTGCGGGTCTGCACGTCGGCCATCCGCTGGGTTACATCGCGACCGACGTGTTCGCCCGCTTCCAGCGCATGACCGGCCACAACGTCCTGCACACCCTGGGCTTCGACGCCTTCGGCCTGCCCGCAGAGCAGTACGCCGTGCAGACCGGCACGCATCCGCGGGTGTCCACCGAGGCCAACATCGAGAACATGAAGGTCCAGCTGCGCCGGCTGGGGCTGGGCCACGACAAGCGCCGGTCCTTCGCCACGATCGACCCGGACTACTACAAGTGGACCCAGTGGATCTTCCTGCAGATCTTCAACTCCTGGTACGACGCGGAGGCGGACAGGGCCCGCCCGGTCGCCGACCTGATCGCCCAGTTCGAGAGCGGCGAGCGCGCGGTACCCGGTGACCACGCGCGCGTGTGGGACCGGCTGACCGCCGCCGAGCGCGCCGACGTCCTGGGTGAGTACCGTCTGGCGTACGCCTCCGAGGCGCCCGTCAACTGGTGTCCGGGACTGGGCACCGTACTGGCGAACGAGGAGGTCACCGCCGACGGCCGTTCCGAGCGCGGCAACTTCCCCGTCTTCAAGGCCAAGCTGCGCCAGTGGAACATGCGCATCACCGCCTACGCCGACCGGCTGCTGAACGACCTGGACGCGCTGGACTGGCCCGAGGCCATCAAGCTGCAGCAGCGCAACTGGATCGGCCGCTCCGAGGGCGCCCGCGTCGACTTCCCCGTGGACGGCGAGGCCATCACCGTCTTCACCACCCGCCCGGACACCCTGTTCGGCGCGAGCTACATGGTCCTGGCGCCCGAGCACCCCCTGGTCGGGAAGCTGGTCCCGGGTGCCTGGCCCGAGGGCACCCACGACGTCTGGACGGGCGGCCACGCCACGCCCGCCGAGGCCGTCGCCGCCTACCGCGCCCAGGCCTCCTCGAAGTCGGACGTCGAGCGGCAGGCCGAGGCCAAGGACAAGACCGGTGTCTTCATCGGCTCGTACGCGGTCAACCCGGCCAACGGCGAGAAGGTCCCCGTCTTCATCGCCGACTACGTGCTGATGGGCTACGGCACCGGCGCGATCATGGCCGTACCGGCGGGCGACCAGCGCGACTTCGAGTTCGCCCGCGCCTTCGAACTGCCGATCCACTGCATCGTGGAGCCGACCGACGGGCGCGGCACCGACACCTCGACGTGGGACGACGCCTTCGGGGCGTACGACGCGAAGATCATCAACTCGGCCAACGACGACATCTCCCTGGACGGGCTGGGCGTCGCTGACGCCAAGGCGCGCATCACCGAGTGGCTGGAGCAGAAGGGCATCGGCCACGGCACCGTCAACTTCCGGCTGCGCGACTGGCTGTTCAGCCGCCAGCGCTACTGGGGCGAGCCCTTCCCCATCGTCTACGACGAGGACGGTGTCGCCCACTCGCTGCCCGAGTCGATGCTGCCCCTGGAGCTGCCCGAGGTCGAGGACTACTCGCCGCGCACCTTCGACGCGGACGACGCGGACACCTCCCCGGAGACCCCGCTGTCCCGCAACGCGGACTGGGTCAACGTCACCCTGGACCTGGGTGACGGCCGCGGCCCGCAGAAGTACCGCCGCGAGACCAACACCATGCCCAACTGGGCCGGTTCCTGCTGGTACGAACTGCGCTACCTGGACCCGCACAACAGCGAGAAGCTGGTCGACCCGGCCATCGAGCAGTACTGGATGGGCCCCCGGGAGGGGCAGCCCCACGGCGGCGTCGACCTGTACGTCGGCGGCGCCGAGCACGCCGTACTGCACCTGCTGTACGCGCGCTTCTGGTCCAAGGTCCTGTTCGACCTGGGGCACGTCTCCTCGGTCGAGCCCTTCCACAGGCTGTTCAACCAGGGCATGATCCAGGCCTTCGTGTACCGCGACAGCCGCGGCATCGCCATCCCGGCCGCCGAGGTGGAGGAGCGCGACGGCGCCTATTTCCACCAGGGCGAGAAGGTCTCCCGACTGCTGGGCAAGATGGGCAAGTCCCTGAAGAACGCGGTCACTCCGGACGAGATCTGCGCCGAGTACGGGGCGGACACGCTGCGCCTGTACGAGATGGCGATGGGCCCCCTGGACGTCTCGCGGCCGTGGGACACGCGCGCGGTGGTGGGCCAGTACCGGCTGCTGCAGCGGCTGTGGCGCAACGTCGTCGACGAGAACAGCGGCGAGGTCACCGTTGTCGACGGTGAGGCCGGCGAGGCGACTCTGCGTGCCCTGCACAAGGCGATCGACGGCGTCCGCCAGGACCTGGACGGCCTGCGGTTCAACACCGCCATCGCCAAGGTCACCGAGCTGAACAACCATCTGACCAAGGCGGGCGGTCCGGTCGCGCGCACGGTCGCCGAGGCCCTGGTGCTGCTGGTCGCGCCGCTGGCCCCGCACATCGCCGAGGAACTGTGGCGCAGGCTGGGTCACACCGACTCGGTCGTCCACCAGGACTTCCCGGTCGCCGACCCCGCGTACGTCGTGGACGAGAGCGTGACCTGCGTCGTGCAGATCAAGGGCAAGGTCAAGGCGCGCCTGGAGGTCTCGCCGTCGATCTCCGACGACGAACTGGAGAAGGTGGCGCTGGGCGACGACAAGGTCGTGGAGGCGCTGGCCGGCGCGGGAATCCGCAAGGTCATCGTGCGGGCGCCGAAGCTGGTCAACATCGTTACGGCCTAGACGCAGGGGGTAGGCGTGGGCGGTCCGTCGGGCCGCTCCGGGTAGTCCCCTACGGGCAGGTTCGGGGTTCTTTTGGAACTCCGGGCCTGCTCTTTGCGTTTACCGTTGAAGAGCGGCTCGAAGGCCGCGACCGGTAGGAGGAGGAGCGTCGTGGAAGCCGCTGTCGCAGTTGTCGCTCTGCTCTTCCTGTTGTTCGTGGTGCTGGGTGTGTACGCCACCGTGAAGGTGGTCGGCGCGGCCAAGAGAGGCGTCGACCGGACGATCACGCAGGCCCGCCGCACGGTCGAGGACACCACGCTGCGCGCCAAGACCTACGCCCAGCCGGGCCCGGCCGGCGAGCTGGCCCAGCTCAGACTCAAGCTGCGAACGTCGATGCGCTCCACGCAGGACGCGCTGCACGCGGGCGTGGCCGAGGACGAGTCCCTCAAGGAGTCCCTCGGCCTCTTCGAGCGGCTCAGCACGCACGGCCATGAGCTGGACGCCGAACTCAAGCGGCTGGAGTCCGAGCCCGACCGGACGACGCTCGTCGCGCGACTGCCCGCCCTGCGTGAGCGCACCGAGCAGATCACGCACGCGGCCGACTCGCTGCGCTGGGCGGCCCGGGACCGGGCGACCCGTTTCGCGAACGACGACCTGGACGACCTGAGGACACAGATCGACGTCGAGGCGGGCGCCCTGCGGCACTGGACGACCGTGGAGCCCACGCCTGCCGAGACATCCACGTCGACTCCTGCCCCCGCCCCACCGCCGTGGCCCGAGGCGCCGCCCGCCGATGGCGCCGCGGCGCAGCAGACCTGGCCGGACCACCCCGACGCGGGACGGGCCCCCGAACCGACCCGGCCCGCCATCACTCCGCCGGTCCAGCAGCCCGTCTACCCGTGGCAGAAGAAACCCCGTCCGGAGAACACGACTTGATCCCGTGTCCGGACTCCGGTCACGAGGCAGGTGAAAGGGGCGGGCTGCCGCCCACGAGCTACGGCAGGTAACCTCCAGCTCATGTCCCGCCATGTCGCTATCGTCACCGATTCAACGGCCTACCTGCCGCCGCGGACGATGGAGCGTCACGGCATCATCGCGGTGCCGCTGACCGTGGTTCTCGGTGACCAGGTCCTCGAAGAGGGCACCGAGATCTCCGCCCGCGCCCTGGCCCAGGCGCTCCAGAAGCGCCGGTCCGTCACCACTTCGCGCCCGAGCCCCCAGCTCTTCGCGGAGACCTACCGCAGGGTCGCCGAGTCCGGTGCCACCGGCATCGTCTCGCTGCACCTCTCCGCCGAGTTCTCGGGCACGTACGACGCCGCGGTTCTGGCGGCCCGTGAGGCGCCGGTGCCCGTGCGGGTGGTGGACACCGGCATGGTCGCGATGGCCCTCGGGTTCTGCGCACTGGCCGCGGCCGAGGCGGCGGAAGCGGGCGGCACCGTGGACGAGGCCGTGACGGCCGCGGAGAAGCGGGCCGCGGGCACGTCCGCGTACTTCTACGTCGACACCCTCGACTATCTGCGCCGCGGCGGCCGGATGGGCGCCGCGCAGGCTCTCCTCGGCTCCGCTCTCGCCGTGAAACCGCTGCTGCGACTGGACGGCGGGCGCATCGAGCTGATGGAGAAGGTACGGACGGCGTCCAAGGCCATCGCCCGCCTGGAGGAGATCGTCGCCGACCGGGCGGGTGGCGCGCAGGTCGACATCGCCGTGCACCATCTGGCCACCCCCGACCGGGCAGCGGCCCTCGCGGACCGGTTGCGGTTGCGGGTGCCGGGGCTGGCCGAGCTGCACGTGAGCGAGGTGGGGGCGGTGATCGGGGCGCATACGGGGCCTGGGTTGCTGGCAGCGGTCGTCTCGTCTCGGTGAGGGGGCTGCGGGGCTCCGGCGGGTTGGGGGCCAGAGCGCTCCGGGTCGGTGGGCGGCACTCCTGCGGGTGACGGAGTTATCCACAACCAGCCGGTAATCCACCGGAATCGAGCAAGATCATCGCGGATGCGGTGACCTGCTCCATCCTCGGCGCATGGCACTTCGATCACGTTCACGCGCAACCACTCCGACCAGCGGCCCGGGCCGCGGTCCGATGTCCGACGGCCGCGTCCGCCACGGCCATCGCCGTCCCCGCAGCCGGGCCCGGCAGCATCAGGCGTCGGCCGACGAGCTCCGCCGGCGGGCGGAGGCGCTCTTCGGCGAACGAGCCCTGGAGCGAAGGGAGTTGGGAAACGGGCCGCCGGGCGGTGAGCGGGACGCCGGGGAGGCGGACGACGGGGGAGGGGCGCGGTTCGCCAGGCCGTCGGCAGGGCGTGGGGTCGCTGATACGGGCGTGGGCGCCGGCGGGAGTGCCGCCGGCGCAGTGAGCGATGCCGGTGCTGACGCCGCTGCCGCCGATGTCGCTGCTGCCGCCGCCGACGGTGCCAGTGCCGGTGCTGTGGACGGTCGGGCTGCCGGGGTCTGGCAGGAGCGGGCCGGGCTTGCGGTGCGGGAGCGGATGCCGGTGTGGTTGCAGGCTCGGTGTGGTCTGGAGCGGCGGAGCGTGGTGGCGCTCACGGTGGTGCTGGTCGCTGCCGCGGTGCTCGCCGTACAACACTTCTGGACGGGGCGTGTCCAGTCCGTTCGGGCGCCTGAGGTGGTTCGGGCGGCCGCTCCGTTCGGGGCGGCGCCGACGGGTTCCGCGGCAGGTCCCAGGAGTGTCGCGGGAGCGGCGGGGGCCCAGATCGTGGTGGACGTCAGCGGCAAGGTGCGCGAGCCGGGGATCCAACGGCTGCCGGCCGGGTCCAGGGTCGCCGACGCCCTGCGTGCCGCCGGTGGGGTGCGTCCCGGTACGAGGACCGAGGGGCTCAACCGTGCGCGGTTCCTCGTGGACGGCGAACAGGTGGTGGTCGGCGCAACTGTGCCCGTAGCGGGGGCGGTCGCAGGTGGTGGTGGGGGCTCGGGTGGTGTGGGCGCGGGCGGCACCGTGGGCGCGGCGGGGGCCGGACCGGCGGCGCCCGTCTCGTTGAACACGGCCACCGTGGATCAGCTCGACACCTTGCCCGGGGTCGGTCCCGTGCTGGCGCAGCACATCATCGAGTACCGCACCCAGCACGGTGGATACCGGTCGGTGGACGAGCTGCGTGAGGTGAACGGCATCGGCGACCGGCGCTTCGCCGACCTGCGAAATCTCGTGCAGCCATGAGCCGGGCACCCGATGTCGATGACGGTCCGTCTGGCCGTGGGGTGGTCGGGGCCGTGCACGCCGAACCCCGCACGCTCGACGACCGGGGCACGCCCGCCCGGGGAGCACCTCGAACCCGCCGGGCCGTGCACGCTGCCTCGGGGAAACGGCTCGGGGAAGCCAATCCCCGGCAGGAGGGACCGACGGACCTGCGGTTGGTGCCGCCGGCGCTGGCGGCCTGGGCGACGGCGGCAGTGGCGCTGACTGTCCCGCCCGGCTGGATCACCGGCGTTGCGATCGTCTGTTCGGTCGTGGCCGGAGTGCTCCTGCTGACACGTCGTACCTCGGAGGAGGGAGCCGGTCTCCCGTCGGCGGGACGGTCCCGGTGGGGCACATGGTCGCGGCTTTCCGTGGCTGCCGTGCTGCTCTGTGTCGCCGCGGCCGCCGTCTCCGCCGGCCTGCACGGGGCCGATCTGCGGCGGGGACCAGTGCCGGGGCTGGCGCGCCAGTACGCCGGTGTGACAGCCGAGTTGGAGATCACCTCCGACCCACGGCTCACCCGGCCCCGGATCCAGGGCGCGCATGCCGCGCCGACCGCCGTACTGCTCGACGCCGATGTCCGGCGCGTCGAGGAGAGGGACGGGAACACGGTGGCGACGCGGACGCCCGTGCTCGTGATCGTCGACGTGGCCCCGAAACGGACGAAGACGGGGCCGTTCCGGCGGGCGGCGGAGACGGCGGGTGGTCCGGAGCGTTCGCCCTGGCTGACGCTGTTGCCGTCCACGCGGCTGCGGGTGACCGGGCGGCTCGTGCCCGCTCTGACGGGCGGTGACCGGGTCGCGGCCGTGCTGCGGGTACGGGACCGGGCGGCCCCGGAGGTGGTGAGGGACCCGTCGGCGGCGCAGCGGTTCGCGGGGCGACTGCGGGCGGGGCTGCGAGACGCCACCGACGGATTGCCCGCGGACGCGCGGGCGCTGCTGCCCGGGCTGGTCGTCGGGGACACCTCACGCGTCACACCCGGGCTGGACGAGGCGTTCAAGGAGACCGACCTCACGCACTTGATGGCTGTCAGCGGGGCGAACTTCACCATCCTCCTCGCCCTGCTCATCGGCCCACCCGCGCTCGCCCAGCAGGTCGAACGGCGTGGCCTCGCACCCCGCCTGGGCATTCCCCTCCGGGCGACCGCAGTGCTCGGCGGCGCGCTCACCCTGGGATTCGTCGTCGTGTGCCGACCGGACCCGAGTGTGCTGCGGGCCGCGGCCTGCGGATCCGTCGCGCTGCTCGCCCTCGCGACCGGGCGCCGCCGGTCGCTGATCCCGGCGCTGGCGACAGCGGTACTGCTGCTGGTGCTGTACGACCCCTGGCTGGCCCGGAGTTATGGTTTCCTGCTCTCCGTCCTTGCCACCGGCGCCCTCCTCACCCTCGCGCCCCGCTGGAGCCCGGCGCTGCGCAGACGCGGGGTGCCGCCTCGGCTGGCCGAGGCGCTGGCGGCGGCCGGGGCCGCACAGGCCGTGTGCGCGCCGGTCGTGGCGGTGCTGTCGGCGCGGGTGAGTCTGGTGGCAGTGCCGTGCAACCTGCTCGCGGAGTTCGCCGTCGCCCCGGCCACGGTGCTGGGCTTCGCGGCGCTGGCCACGGCGCCGGTGGCGATGCCGGTGGCCAAGGCGCTGGCCTGGGGCGCGGGTTGGCCCGCGGGGTGGATCGCGGACATCGCCCGTACGGGAGCGGCCCTGCCCGGCGGAGGAGTGGACTGGCCGGGCAGCTGGACGGGCGCGCTGCTGCTGGGGCTGTGCATGGTGCTCGTCGTGTTCGTCGGCGCGCGGCTGTTGAAGCGTCCGGGGTGGTGTGCGGCCTGCGGGGTGCTGTTGCTCCTGGTGGTGATGCGCCCGGCGCCACTGACGGGGGTGATCACGGGGTGGCCGCCGCCGGGATGGCGGTTCGCCATGTGCGACGTGGGGCAAGGCGACGCGACCGTCCTCGCGGCAGGGGAAGGCGCCGGTGTGGTCGTGGACGCCGGACCCGACCCGGTACTGGTCGACCACTGTCTGCGCGCCCTCGGCATCACCAAGGTGCCCCTCGTGATCCTCACCCACTTCCACGCGGACCACGTCGCCGGGCTGCCCGGCGTACTGCGTGGGCGCTCGGTGGGCGCGATCGAGGCAACGGGGTTCGAGGAGCCCGAGGACCAGGCCGAGTTCGTGCTGAGGGAGGCGGCCGCCCGGCGTATCCCGGTGACGCGTGCCGTCGCCGGTGAGCGGCGGCGTACGGGCTCCCTCGACTGGGAGGTGCTGTGGCCGCAGCCGGCGCCGGCACCCGAGCCGGAGGGCGCCAACGACGCCAGTGTCACGCTGCTCGTCCGCACGGCCGGGCTGCGCCTGCTGCTCCTCGGGGACCTCGAACCCCCGGCCCAGCGGGCGCTCTTGCGGTCGCCGGCCGCTGTGGGGCTGCGTGGCGTGGACGTCCTCAAGGTCGCCCACCACGGGTCGGCCTATCAGGACCCGGACCTCATACGGGCGGCGGCCCCGAGGCTGGCGCTCATCTCGTGCGGCGCGGACAACACGTACGGGCATCCCGCGCCCAGCACGGTCGCGGCGCTCAGGGACGGGGGTGCCATGGTGCTGCGCACGGACGAGGACGGGGCGCTGGCGGTCGTCGGCGCGGGCCGGGAGCTGAGGGTGGCGAGAGACTGAGGCCATGAACTCCGCACAGGCTGATGCCTGTCTCCGCCGGCTGGGCGCCGAGCGCCCGGCATCGCCCACCTCCGACGTCCTGCGCGAGCTGCAACTGAAACACCTGGTGGCGGTGCCCTTCGAGAACCTGTCGATCCATCTCGGCGAGAAGATCGTGCTGGAGGAGAACCGGCTGCTGGAGAAGGTGGTGGATGCCCGTCGGGGCGGGTTCTGCTACGAACTCAACGGTCTGTTCGGGGCGTTGCTCACGGCGCTGGGCTTCGACGTCACACTGCTCGCGGCGCGGGTGTACGGCGACGAGGAACGGCTCGGCATCCCCTACGACCATCTCGCGCTGCGTGTACGGACGGTGGACGGGGGCGACTGGCTGGCCGACGTGGGCTTCGGGGCGCACAGCCACGGCCCGCTGGCGATCGGGCAGCGGTGCGAGCAGGAGGATCCGGGCGGTGTCTTTCGGGTCGTCGAGGCGGGGCCGGACGCGTCGGGAACGCGAGGTGGCGGGGCAGACTCGGACTCGGGTGACCTGGACGTGGTGCGGGACGGCAGACGCCGGTTCCGGTTGGAGCTGCGGCCCCGGGCGCTCGGGGATTTCGTGGCCGGGGCCTGGTGGCACATCACTTCGCCGGAGTCGCACTTCACCCGCTCGCTGGTCTGTTCGCGGCTCACGGAGGACGGAGGGAGGATCACGCTCAGCGGCCGAAGTCTCACGGTGACGGCGCCGGGTGGGCAGCGGGAGGTGCGGGAGCTGGGGGCCGACAGTGAGGTGCTCTCCGTGTACCGGGAGCGGTTCGGGGTCGAGCTGTCCGGTGTGCCGAGGGTTCGGGAGCCCGGTGGGGGAGGTCAGGAGTCCGGTGGGGGTGAGTGAGGCGACTGGATCGGGTTCCGGCGTAACCGAAAATGTCTCCGTGAGCGATGTGAGACATGTGCTGGTGCTGCCCGACCGCGATGCCGCCGAGGAGGTGGTGGAGGCTCTGCGTGAGCGGTTCGGCCTTGACGAGGAGCCGCAGCTCGTACGGGATGCGCTGGCCGGTGAGGACGATGCCGAGGACGCTCAGTGGCTCGTTGTGCTGCGGGACGAGGCGGGGCGGCTGGACGAGAAGGAGCTGGACGAGTTCGTGGGGGAGTGGGAGGGGTGGCGGGAGGAGCCGTAGCTGGGGCCGTTTCTGTGGTTGTGGGTGCAGCCGCGGCGGTCCGCCGGGGGCTTCGGTGAGCCTGGTGGGCGGCATCAATGTCAGTGGCTCGTGGGATGCTTTCGGGGATGGCCAAGAAGACCGCACATGACGACCCTCTCGCCCCCGTCACGCTTGCCGTGGGCCAGGAGGACCTCCTGCTCGACCGTGCCGTGCAGGAGGTGGTGGCCGCAGCCCGGGCCGCCGACGCCGACACGGACGTACGAGACCTGACCTCGGACCAGTTGCAGCCAGGAACGCTGGCCGAGCTGACCAGTCCGTCGCTCTTCGCGGAGCGCAAGGTCGTGGTCGTGCGCAACGCGCAGGACCTGTCGGCCGACACGGTCAAGGATGTGAAGGCGTACTTCGGGGCGCCTGCGGAGGAGATCACCCTCGTGCTGCTGCACGCGGGGGGAGTCAAGGGCAAGGGACTGCTCGACGCGGCGCGCAAGGCGGGGGCGCGGGAGGTGGCGTGTCCCAAGATGACGAAGCCGGCGGATCGGCTGGCGTTCGTGCGGTCGGAGTTCCGGGTGACGGGGAGGTCCGCGACGCCTGAGGCGTGTCAGGCGCTCGTCGACTCGATCGGGAGTGATCTGCGGGAGCTGGCGTCCGCGGTGACCCAGCTCGTCGCGGATGTCGAGGGGACGATCGACGGGGCGGTGGTCGGGCGGTACTACACGGGGCGGGCAGAGGCGTCGAGCTTCGAGGTCGCCGACCGGGCTGTCGAGGGGCGGGTGGCGGAGGCGCTGGAGGCGTTGCGGTGGTCGCTGTCGACCGGGGTGGCGCCGGTGATGATCACCAGTGCGCTGGCTCAGGGGGTGCGGGCGATCGGGAAGCTGTCGTCCGCGCGGGGTGGGCGGCCGGCGGATCTTGCCCGGGAGCTGGGGATGCCGCCCTGGAAGATCGATCGGGTGCGGCAGCAGATGCGGGGGTGGACCCCGGACGGGGTTTCCGTGGCGTTGCGGGCGGTGGCTGAGGCTGATGCGGGGGTGAAGGGCGGCGGGGACGATCCCGAGTACGCGTTGGAGAAGGCGGTCGTGGTGATCGCCAGGGCGGCTCGGTCTCGCCGGACGGGCTGAGACACCGGGCCTGGACTGAGCAGACGCGGTGCACGGTGGGCGGCTGGACATGCCGAAGGCCCCGGTTCTCCGTCCTGGGGCAGGACAGGTGCCGGGGCCGTCGGATGAAGCTTCTGCTGGTGTTGCCGGTGGCTTCACGCCCGCGTGGCGAACGCAGATCGCGCGTGAGGCCGGAGTGCCGGGTGGGAGCGGATGAGAGGGCCCGCTCTGAGTCCTTCCGGCGGTTGGGTCAGATCGAAGAGAGAAAGGTTCAGCCCTTGAGGGTGGTGACCTTGGAAGCAAGCGCCGACTTCTTGTTGGCGGCCTGGTTCTTGTGGATGACGCCCTTCGAGACGGCCTTGTCGAGCTGACGCGCGGCAGCGCGCTGAGCCTCGGTGGCCTTCTCGACGTCACCCGCGGCAGCGGCCTCGCGGGCCTTGCGGATCGCGGTCTTCAGGGAGGACTTGACGGCCTTGTTGCGCAGCCGGGCCTTCTCGTTGGTCTTGATCCGCTTGATCTGGGACTTGATGTTCGCCACGAATGAGCCTTTTCAGGTTCAGGCGCCCGAGGGCATGCCTCATGCACCGTTTGATTGCTGCTTGGTTTCACTGCGATTCACTGCACGGTGTGTCTCCTGCTGAGAGGGCATGAGACACAACGGCCCAGGCTACCAGTCGCCCTCCGGACGGCCCAATCCGGCCGCCCTGGCCCCCAGCAGTCCCCATGAACCCACCCAAACCGGTCCCCGTTCCCGGCCGTGGGACCATGGAGCCTACGTATCGATCCGACCCGAGACCGCAGACACTGCGGACGCCTCAAGAATCAGGACCCTGCGTGCCCGCGATCCCTAGCCATGTGCCCGAGCCGAGCCGTACCGACCCGGCGCTGCTCCGCAACTTCTGCATCATCGCGCACATCGACCACGGCAAGTCCACCCTCGCCGACCGGATGCTCCAGCTGACCGGAGTGGTCGACCAGCGGCAGATGCGCGCCCAGTACCTCGACCGCATGGACATCGAGCGCGAGCGCGGCATCACGATCAAGTCCCAGGCGGTGCGTCTGCCGTGGGCGCCGACCGACGGGGACGGGGACGGTCAGGCCAGGACTCACATCCTGAACATGATCGACACCCCGGGACACGTCGACTTCACCTACGAGGTCTCGCGGTCGCTCGCGGCCTGTGAGGGGACTGTTCTCCTCGTCGACGCAGCCCAGGGCATCGAGGCCCAGACCCTCGCCAACCTGTACCTGGCGATGGAGAACGACCTCAAGATCATCCCTGTACTGAACAAGATCGACCTGCCGGCCGCCCAGCCGGAGAAGTTCGCCGCGGAGCTGGCCAACCTCATCGGCTGCGACCCCGACGACGTACTCAGGGTCTCCGCCAAGACCGGTGTCGGTGTCGACGCGCTGCTCAACAGGGTCGTCGCGGAGGTTCCGGCCCCTGTCGGGGTCGTGGACGCGCCCGCCCGCGCCATGATCTTCGACTCGGTGTACGACTCGTACCGGGGCGTCGTGACGTATGTACGAGTCATCGACGGGCAGCTGACCAAGCGTGAGCGGATCCGGATGATGTCCACCGGGGCCACCCACGAGCTGCTGGAGATCGGGACCAACTCGCCCGAGATGCTGCCGGCCGACGGTCTCGGGGTCGGTGAGGTGGGGTATCTCATCACCGGCGTGAAGGACGTCCGTCAGTCCAAGGTCGGTGACACGATCACCACCCTCCACAAGGGTGCGACCGAGGCGCTCGGCGGGTACAAGGACCCGAAGCCCATGGTCTTCTCCGGGCTCTATCCGCTGGACGGCTCCGACTACCCGGAGCTGCGCGACGCCCTCGACAAGCTCCAGCTCAACGACGCGGCGCTCGTCTACGAGCCGGAGACCTCCGCCGCGCTCGGGTTCGGGTTCCGGGTCGGCTTCCTGGGGCTGCTCCACCTCGACGTCATCCGGGAGCGGCTGGAGCGCGAGTTCGGGCTCGACCTCATCGCCACCGCGCCCAACGTGGTGTACCGGGTGACGATGGAGGACAACTCCGAGCACATCGTCACCAACCCCAGCGAGTTCCCCGAGGGGAAGATCAGCGAGGTGTACGAGCCCGTCGTACGGGCCACGATCCTCGCTCCGTCGGAGTTCATCGGGTCGATCATGGAGCTGTGCCAGACCCGGCGTGGTGTGCTGCTGGGGATGGACTACCTGTCGGAGGACCGGGTCGAGATCCGGTACACCCTGCCGCTCGCCGAGATCGTCTTCGACTTCTTCGACCAGCTGAAGTCCAAGACCCGCGGCTACGCCTCCCTCGACTACGAGCCCACCGGCGAGCAGACCTCCAGCCTCGTCAAGGTCGACATCCTGCTGCACGGCGACAAGGTCGACGCGTTCTCCGCCGTCACGCACAAGGACGCGGCGTACGCGTACGGTGTGCGGCTCGTCGCCAAGCTGCGGGAGCTGATTCCGCGGCAGGCCTTCGAGGTGCCCATCCAGGCGGCCATCGGGTCGCGGGTCATCGCCCGCGAGACCATCCGCGCGATTCGCAAGGACGTTCTCGCCAAGTGCTACGGCGGTGACATCTCGCGTAAGCGGAAGCTGCTGGAGAAGCAGAAGGAGGGCAAGAAGCGGATGAAGATGGTGGGCTCGGTGGAGGTTCCGCAGGATGCCTTCATCGCCGTCCTGTCGAGCGACGACAACGCGGGGTCGGGCAAGGGCAAGAAGTAGTCAACACAGGCTCGTCGGAATCGGAAGAACGGGGCTCGTCGCGCAGGAACGCGGCGGGCCCCTTGGCGTACTCGCCGTCGGTGCTGTAGGAAGCGAACAGTCGCTCTCTGGAGGAAGTGACAGGCCGCCGCCCCTTACGCACCGGCCGGTCGCCCCTTACTCTGATCTCTGCTCGGTAGTTACTCGCGAGTTAAACAACAGCCGCAAATGAGCCAGCCGCCGCACTGCCGCGGGCCCCGGAGGATGTCGTGAGCGACACACAGACCTTGATCGAGAACCGTCCGCCGTCCGTCGCCGGTCTTTTCCTGGATCGCGTGGCTGCCACGCCGGACGCCGAGGCCTACCGTTACCCGGTGCCTCCGGCCACCGGTGAGGGGCCGGACCACTGGAAGTCGCTGACCTGGGCGCAGGCCGCGGAGCGGGTCTACGCCATCGCCGCCGGCCTGATCGAACTGGGGGTGCAGCCGGAGCAGCGCGTCGCGCTCGCCTCCGCCACCCGCGTCGAGTGGATCCTCGGCGACCTGGGCATCATGTGCGCCGGCGCGGCCACGACCACCGTGTACCCGCAGACCAACACCGACGAGTCGGCCTTCATCCTCTCCGACTCCGCCAGCAGGGTGCTGATCGCCGAGGACGCGACCCAGCTGGCCAAGGCGCAGGAGAAGCGCGCCGAACTGCCCGAACTCACCCATGTGGTGGTCATCGACCCGGCCGGCGTCGAGTCCGGCGACGGGGTGCTCACCCTGGCCGAGCTGGAGCAGCGCGGCGCCGCGTATCTGGAGAAGAACCCGGACCTGATCAAGGAGCGGGTCGGGGCCATCACCAGGGACCAGCTCGCCACCCTCATCTACACCTCGGGTACGACGGGCCGGCCCAAGGGGGTCCGGCTGCCGCACGACAACTGGGCGTACATGGCGAAGGCGATCGCCGCGACCGGGCTGATCGGCCCGGAAGACGTCCAGTACCTGTGGCTGCCGCTCGCGCACGTGTTCGGCAAGGTGCTGACCTCCGGTCAGATCGAGGTCGGGCACGTCACCGCCGTCGACGGCCGCGTCGACAAGATCATCGAGAACCTTCCGGTCGTGCGGCCGACGTACATGGCCGCCGTACCGCGCATCTTCGAGAAGGTCTACAACGGGGTCGCGGCCAAGGCACGGGCCGGTGGCGGCGCCAAGTACAAGATCTTCCAGTGGGCCTCCGGGGTCGCCCGCGAGTACGCCAAGGTCACCCAGGACAACTTCCGGCGCACCGGCACCGCCTCCGCGCCCTTCGGTCTCTCCGCCAAGCACAAGGTCGCCGACGCGCTCGTCTTCGCCAAGATCCGCGAGGCCTTCGGCGGCAACCTGCGCGCCTGCATCTCCGGATCGGCCGCCCTCGCGCCCGAGATCGGCTTCTTCTTCTCCGGCGCGGGCATCCACATCCTGGAGGGCTACGGCCTCACCGAGTCCTCCGCCGCCTCCTTCGTCAACCCCGGCGAGGCCTACCGCACCGGCACGGTAGGCAAGCCGGTGCCGGGCACCGAGGTGCGCATCGCGGACGACGGCGAGATCCTGCTGCGCGGGCCCGGCATCATGGAGGGCTATCACGGTCTGCCCGAGAAGACCGCCGAGGTGCTGGAGTCCGACGGCTGGCTGCACACCGGTGACATCGGTGAGCTGTCTCCCGACGGGTATCTGCGGATCACCGACCGCAAGAAGGACCTGATCAAGACGTCGGGCGGCAAGTACATCGCCCCCGCCGAGGTCGAGGGACAGTTCAAGGCGGTCTGCCCGTACGTCTCCAACATCCTCGTCCACGGCGCCGACCGGAACTTCTGCACCGCGCTCATCGCGCTCGACGAGCTGTCCATCCTGGGCTGGGCGAAGGACAACGGGCTCGACGGGAAGTCGTACGCGGAGGTCGTCGCGGCGCCGGGGACGCTTGCTCTCATCGAGGGGTATGTCAAGGAGCTCAACAGTGGGCTTCAGCGGTGGCAGACCATCAAGAAGTTCCGGTTGCTGCCGCGTGATCTTGATGTTGAGCATGGGGAGATCACGCCGAGTCTGAAGTTGAAGCGCCCTGTTGTCGAGCGCGAGTACAAGCATCTTATTGAGGAGATGTACGCAGGGTCGCGCGAGGTGTAGCGCGGTCGCCGGAGGGGTGGCGGGGGGCTGGAGGCGGCTGCGGCGGCGCTGTGGCTTGTCGCGCGGTTCCCCGCGCCCCTCTGGGGCGGGACTCGCGGCCCCTGTTCAGCAGTTGGCGGAGTGCGCGCACCCGTTCGATCGGCGTCGCCGTGTCCGGGGCGTTCTCCCCGGACGGTTGGTGTTCCAGCCGGTGCAGCTGTCTCGTCCCGCGCCTCGCCGGTGCCCCATGACAACTGGTTGACCATCCTGTTGCCGGCCCGTACCGGCCCGTACCGGCCCGTACCGGCCCGTACCGGCCCGTACCGGC